>CAMLMQ010000015.1 GCA_946481135.1 uncultured Microbacteriaceae bacterium | reverse complement strand
GCCGAACTCACGCACGCCCGAGAACCCGGACGGCGCGGTGTAGTGCAGCGTCCCGTCGGCCGCGAGCGTGAACGCCTCACCCGGAAGGAGACCGCCCGCGGGCAGAGTGTGCCCGGCCACCTGGAGGGTGTCGCCCTCGGCGTCGGTGTCGTTCGCGAGGACCCCCGGCGCTGAGTGGGCGAGCGGCGTGCTCGTCTCGACCGAGAACGCGTCGTCCGTCGCGATGGGGGCGGTGTTGGGCGTCGCCGGCTCCGTCACCGTGATGACCAGCTCGGCGACGTCGCTCGACAGGAGCCCATCGGTCGCGGTGTAGAAGAACGTGCGGGTGCCCGTGAAGCCGGTCGGGGCGTGGTACTCGAACGAGCCGTTGGGGTTGATCGCGAACACCTCGCCCGCGAGCAGCCCGCCGAGCGGCAGGTTCCACGTGTCGACCGCGATCGTGTCGCCGTCGGCATCCGAGTCGTTCGCGAGCGCACCCGGTTCGGGTGACCCGAGGGCTCCGGCCGCGAGCACCGAACCCGCCGTGACCGTGTAGGCGTCGTCGACGGCCACCGGGGCCGTGTTGGGCGCCGGCGTCACCTCGATCGAGACGGTCGCGGGCTGCGAGACGAGTCCCGTGCCATCTGCGAGCTCATAGATGAACGTGTCGGTGCCGACGAACCCGGGGTCGGGCGTGTAGCTGAAGGCCCCGGTGGCCGCGTCGAAGGTCAGAGCGCCGTCGGACGGGAAGGTGGTCACGCTCGCCGAGAACGGCGAGTCGGCGTCGCCGTCGTTGGCGAGGAAGCCCGGCGCGGGCACGTCGAGCGCCTGGCCCGCGGTCACCGAGTACGCGTCGTCGACCGCGACCGGCGCCTGCGGCGTGGCGGCCCCGTCGCCGACGGTGATGGTGATCGGCACGTTCGGCGACGACGCCTCGGCATCTCGCACGCGGTAGTAGAACTGCTTGGTTCCTTCGAAGCCCGGCGCGGGCGTGAAGGTGAACCCGCCGTTCACCGAGGCGACCAGTTCCCCGGCCTGGTGGCCCCCGGTGGCGTCGACGAAGATCGCGTCCCCGTCGGGGTCGGAGTCGTTCGCGAGCAGCCCGGGCGCCGCGATCACGAGGGGAGTGTCGACCGGCGTCGTGTAGGCGTCGGCGACGCCGACCGGCGCCTGGTTCGGCGCCGCATTCACCGTGAAGGTGATCGCGATGTACTCCGACACCTCGGCGGCGTCCTGGAGACGGTACTGCCACGTGCGGGTTCCGCTGAAGCCGGTCGGCGGCGTGTACGTGAAGCCGCCGGTCGGCGTCACCTGGAGTTCTTCGCCGGCGAGCGGACCGCCGGCGGGCGGCCACACGCTGTGGAACTCGAAGGCGTCGCCCTCGGGGTCGGAGTCGTTCGCGAAGAGCCCGGGCGCGGCGACCGTGAGCGGAGTGCCCTCGGTCAGCGAGTAGGCGTCGTCGCCGCCGACCGGCGCGGCCGCGTGCGCGGGTGACGCCACGCCGAAGGTGAGGCTCGCGGCGAGGGCGGCGGTCGTGCCGAGGGCGGCGAGGCGCACTCGGCCGGAGCGGGGAAGGGTCGTGTTCATGGTGATCGTCCTTGAATCGTGAGTGGTCGTGCCGGTGGGCACGGGTGCCACTCTCGCGACGGCGCGGGCGCACGGGATGGGCATCGGATGCTCAACTCCGACATCGGCGTTGCTCACCGCGTTACTCAGCCGTCGTCCACTACTCACTCGGCGGCGACGGGTCGCTAGGATCGCGCCAAGCGGTCGGAATCCCGAGGAGGTCCGCGTGAACGAAGGCGCGTCGCTCGGCGCCCTCGACACGGTGTGGCCGCTCGTCGGGCGTGACGAGTTGCTCGCACGGACGATCACCGCGCTCCACCGTCCGGCATCCCGCATCGTCGTCCTCACGGGCGACGCCGGCGCGGGCAAGACGCGGATCGCCGCCGCGGCGGCGGACGCCGCCACCGCCGAGGGTGGGCACGTCGTGACGCTGCACGGGCATCCCGTGCTCACCGCGGTGCCGCTCGGGGTCGCGGGACCGCTGTTGCCCGCCGGGCCCTCACCCGACGACGCGGGTGCCCTGTTCGAGGTGGCTCGACGGCACCTCGTCGACCAGGCGGCGGGACGGCGACTCGTGCTGCGGGTCGAGGCGATCGCGCTGCTGGATCCCGTGACGGTCGCGCTCGTCGCGCAGCTGACCGCCGCCCGCGTCGCGACCCTGCTCGCCACCCTCCGCACCGGGGAGCCGCTCCCCGACGCGCTCGCCGCCCAGTGGTCGCCCGACGACTGCGCCCGCATCGACGTGCCCGCGCTCACCCCGGCCGAGGCCGGCGACATGCTCCAGGCGGGTTTCGGCGGACCGGTGGCCTGGCACGTCACCGACGCGTTGCACGCCGCCTCGGGGGGCAACCCGCTCTACCTGCGGGAGCTCGCGCTCGGCGCGGCGGCGTCCGGCAGGCTCGCGGCGGTCGCCGGCACCTGGCAGCTGACCGGCGAGCCCGTGGCGACCCCCGCCCTTCGCGAACTCGTGCTCGCCCACATCCGCCGCCTCGACCCCGCCGCCCGCGACATCGTCGAACGACTCGCGGTCTGCGGCGAACTCGCGGTCGCCCACCTCGACGGCCCGGGCGACGCGCTCGTCGCGCTCGAGGAGTCGGGGGTCGTCGTGCTCGCGCCGGGACGCGACGGCCTCACCGCCCGACTCGCGCAGGCGCAGGACGGTGCCGTCGTGCGCGACGGGATGAGTGTGCTGCGCGTCGCGGAGATCGCGCGCATCCAGGCCGATCGACTCGAGGCCGAGGGGCGGCCCGACGATGCCCTGCGCATCGCCCTCTGGAGGCTCGACGCGGGCATCCCGGTCGACGACGCGACCCTCCTCGCCGCGGCGGCGCTCGCAGACCGGGTGCGTGACCACCGCACGGTCGCGCGACTCGCCGCGGCGTCGAGCGGAACCGACCCCCGGCTGCTGCTGCTGCGCGGCGGGGCGCTCGGTCGGCTCGGACGGCTCGACGAGTCGCTCGCCGCCCTCCGGTCGGCCGCCGACCTCGCGAGCGACGACGACCCAGCCCTCGTCATGGCGATCGCCACCACAGCCGCCTTCACCCACGCCAGCCGGGTCGACGGCACGACGGCCGCGCTCGCGGTGCTCGACGCGCTCCCCCCGGAACTCGCGGCAGGGCCGAGCGCGACGCTCATGCGAGCGACCCTCGCGATGTACGAGCACCGCGCCGCCGACGCCCGGCGGCTTCTCGACGACGTCGCCCCCGCGTTCGCCGGCTCCCCCGTCGAACGGATGGTGCACGCTCACGCGCTCGCCGCGGTGCTGTCGGCGCAGGGGGAGGATGCCGCCGCGATCGCGGCCGCCCACGACGCGCTCGCCACTGCGGAGTCTCTCGACCCGGCACACCGCCCGCTGCCGCTCGCGACGATGCAGGCCACGTGCGCCGAGGTGCTGCTGCAGGCCGGGCGGCTCGACGACGCGGCCGAGACGGCCCTGCGCGCGATGCGGCTGGCGTCGGTGGCCGGCGACGAGTTCATCACCCGCTACGTCGAGTTCGTGCTCGGTCGGATCGCGCTCGAGCAGGGGCGACTCGACAGCGCCGCCCGATGGTTCCGTGAGGCGGCCAGCGGGGCGCTCGCCCGCGGCCCGGAGAGCCTCGTCGCCCCCGCCGTGGGCGGGCTCGCGATCATCCATCTGTCCCGCGGCGACCCCGACTCGGCGGAGCAGGCGCTCGCCCTCGCACCGCCGGGGACACCCCCGCGGAACCCCACGTCGCTTCTCACCGCGGGCATCGCGATGGTGCGCGCCGGCGACCTCGCCGGTGCGGCCGGGCTGCTGCGCGACGCGGCGCGGGAGGCGTCGGAGGCGGGGTACCCGTTCCTGGCCGGCGTCTACCTGTTCACCCTCGCGCGGTGGGGGGGTGCAGTCGACGCGGCCCCCGAACTCGCGCGGCTCGTGGAGGTCGGTGCCGGCGAGTTCACCGGCCTGCAGGCCCGGCACGCCCGCGCCGAGGCGGAGGGCGACCGCGCGGAGCTCGTCGCGGTGGCCGACGACTGGGAGTCGCGGGGAGCCCTGCTGTATGCGGCCGAGGCGCTCGCGGCGGCGGCGCGACTCGCCCAGGCGAGGGGCGAGTCGCGCGCGGCGACCGCCCTGCAGACGCGCTCCGACGGCCTCGCCGCCCGCACGCAGGGCGCGGCCACACCCCTCCTGCGGTTCACGGCGGCGCTCACCCCGCTGACGGCCCGCGAGCGCGAGATCGCGGCGCTCGCGGCGCAGGGCACGAGCAGCAAGGAGATCGCCGAGCGGCTGTTCCTCTCGGTGCGCACCGTCGACAACCATCTGCAGTCGATCTACGGCAAGCTCGGCATCCGCGGTCGGCGGGAGCTCGCCGACGCGATCGCCTGAGGGTCAGGCGGGGGCCGTCACGATGCGACGGCGGAATCCGTCGACGCGTTCGCGCACGGCGGCCACGTACACGGGGTCGCCGCCGAGGTCGCCGAGCGTCTCGGCGAGATGGTCGACGATGAGGTCGAAGTGGGCGTCGGTGATGCCGAGTGCGGCGTGCGCCCGTTCCAGCGGACGACCCGTGAAGAGCTCCGGCCCGCCGAGCGCGGCCGCGAGGAACGAGTGCTGGTGCGCCCGCAGCCGGTCGAGGTCGATGCCGGCGAAGTAGGGCGCGAGCTCGGGGTCGGCCGTGACGCGGGCGTAGAACACCGCGACCGCCGTCCGCAGGCCGGCGTCGCCGCCGAGTTCGTCGTACAGCCCGTCCACCGCACACCTCCACTTCCGAGCGTAGGGCGGCGCACGGGTCGCGGGGTGAGCATCCGCTACTCATTTCGGAGCAGACTGGACCGGTGGCTGAGATCGCGCGGACGACCCTCGAGAGCGGTCTGGAGGCGGTGATCCGCGAAGACCCGTTCACGCCGGGCACCTTCCAGCTCGTCGTCGACGGCACGCCGCAGTCGCACGTGAACCCCGACCGCCCCGAAGAGCTGTTCTTCGAGTACGTCAGCCGCATGGGCCACGTCATCGACCAGCTGCCCCCGGGCCCGCTGACCGCGCTGCACCTCGGGGCGGGCGCCCTGACCCTGCCGCGCTACGTCGAGGCGACCCGGCCGGGGTCGCGGCAGCAGGTGCTCGAACTCGAACGCGACCTCGTCGACCTCGTGCGGGCGCACCTGCCCTGGCCGCGCTCCGCGGCGATCCGCGTGCGCTACGGTGACGCCCGCGCGACCCTCGGCAAGCTCCCGTCGGCGCTGCGCGGCGCGGTCGACCTCGTCGTCGTCGACGTCTTCGGGGGCGCCCGCATCCCGGCCCACGTCACGAGCGCGGAGTTCTACGCCGAAGTGGGCGCCTTCCTGGCCCCCGGCGGCGTCGTGCTCGTGAACGTCGCCGACGGCCACGGGCTCGCGTTCGCCCGCGGGCAGGCCGCGACCCTCGGGTACGTCTTCGCCGACACCGCGCTGCTCGCCGAGTCGGGTGTGCTCAAGGGCCGCCGCTACGGCAACCTCGTGTTCGTCGCGGCGAAGGACGACCTGCCGCTGGAGTGGATGCCGCGGCTGCTCGCCGGCGGACCGCACCCGGCGAGCGTCGTGCGCGGGCGGGAGCTGCGGGACTGGACCGCCGGGGCCGCGATCGTGACCGACCAGTCCTCCACACCCTCCCCGCCGCCGGCCCGCAGCGTCTTCCAGGTGCGCCCCGGGCGCGGAGACGGCGGCCGCACGTAGGGTCGGGACATGCGCCGCTCCCTCGTCCTCGCCGCGGGTGCCGCCGTACTCGCGCTCGTCGGATGCGGCCAGGCGGATCCGCAGACCTCACCCGGCACCTCCGCGCCGTCGCCGACCGACCCGAGCGTCCAGGTGCAGCCGGCCGGCACGCCCGAAGTCGTCGCCTCGGGCCTCGCCCTGCCGTGGTCGATGGTGCGGGTGGGCTCCGAGACGCTCCTCTCGCAGCGCGACGATGCGCGCATCCTCGCCCTCGACGACGACGGGTCGATGCGCGAGGTCGGTGTCGTGCCGGAGGTCGCCCACGGCGGCGAGGGCGGCCTGCTCGGGCTCGAGGTGCTCGACGACGACGACACGACGTGGGTGTACGCCTTCCACACCGCCGCCGACGGCAACCGCATCGTGCGCATGCCGTACGACGGCGAGACCCTCGGCACCCCCGATCCGGTGCTGACGGGCATCGCCGCGGCACGCATCCACAACGGCGGGCGCCTCGCGTTCGGGCCCGACGGCATGCTCTACGCGACGACGGGCGACGCCGCGCAGCCCGGACTCTCGCAGGATCCCGACTCGCTCAACGGCAAGCTGCTGCGCATGACGCCGGAGGGCGACGTCCCCGACGACAACCCGACGCCCGGTTCGCTCGTCTACTCGCTCGGGCACCGCAACCCGCAGGGCCTCGCCTGGGATGCCGACGGGCAGCTCTGGGCGGCGGAGTTCGGCCAGAACACGTGGGACGAGTTCAACCGCATCGAGCCGGGCGCGAACTACGGCTGGCCGGTCGTCGAGGGCCAGGCCGGGGTCGAGGGCTACGTCGACCCGGTGCTGCAGTGGTCGACGGCCGAAGCGAGCCCGAGCGGCCTCGCCTACGTCGACGGCACCTTCTTCCTCGCGGCGCTGCGGGGTGAGCGCGTGTGGGCGATCTACGTCGACGAGGCGGGCGGCGCGAGCGCGACGCCGTGGTTCGTCGGCGAGTTCGGCCGCATCCGGGATGTCGCCGCCGGCCCCGACGGCACCCTGCGGTTCCTCACGAGCAACACCGGACGGGAACCGCGGGAGGGCGACGACCGTCTGCTGCAGGTGCGGCTCGTGCCGCTCACGGAGGGATGACGTGAGCGAACTCGACCGCGTGCGGCACTGGGCGGAGGCCCTGCTCGCGCTGCACCTCGACCCGTCGTGGACGTTCGGCTTCGACCACGCGCGCACGCGGGCGGGCCTGTGCGACTACCGGGCGAAGCGCATCACGGTGTCGCGGCATCTCGCGGCGCGCTACGAGGACGACGAGATCCACCAGGTGCTGCTGCACGAGGTGGCGCACGCCCTCGCCGGACCGGCGGCCGGTCACGGCCCGCGCTGGAAGAAGGTGGCGCGCGAGCTCGGCTACGAGGGGTCGCGACTGCACGGCGGGGCGATCGCCGACGATCTCGCGCCGTGGGTGGGCGAGTGCCCGAACGGGCACGTGCACCACCGGTTCCGCCGCCCGACCCGTCCGCTGTCGTGCGCGAAGTGCTCGCGCCGGTTCGATCCGCGGTTCGCCATCGCGTGGCGTCCCCGCGAGGCGCCGGGTAACCGCCAGACTGAGTTACATGAGGGTCTGCTGAATGAGCGCCGGACAGTGGCTGATCGCCCCTGAGGGCGTGAGCTGGTTCTTCGACGCCGGCGCGCCCAGTCTCGACTTCGCCGCCGCCCCCGAGCCCGTGCACGCGCGCGACCTCTGCGAGTGGCTCGCGACGCGGTTCGACCGGCTCGACGCCGGTGAGGCGACCGAACGCGACCTCGTGGATGCCCTCGCCCTCCGATCCGCCATCGAGCGCCTCGCCGTGGCCGCCGCCGACCGCGCCCCGCTCGGCCCCGACGACATCGACACCCTCAACCTCTTCGCCGCGACTCCCGACGTGCCGCCGAGTCTCCCCGGCGGCCGACGGCAGGCGGGCGCCGGGCGCCTGCGCACGGGCCAGGCATTGTCGAGCCTCGCCCGCGACGCGATCGCGATCCTCGCCGTGGAGCCGGAGCGCATCCGGCGGTGCGACGCCGACGACTGCCGTCGCGTCTTCCGCGACGAGTCGCGCACCGCCAACAGGCGCTGGTGCTCGATGCAGCGCTGCGGCAACCGGGCGAAGGTGCGCGCGCACCGGGCCCGGGTCGCGGCGCGGGCGTAACGGCTACGCGCCGCGCAGCTCGCGCGCGCTCACCGACGCGTTGACGAGGTGCTGCGTCGCCCGGCGTAGACCCGTATAGGCGGCCGCCGCGGCGGCGGCTTCCGGCGACTGGTGGTCGATGCCGAGCTCGGCGATCGCGTCGATGACCGCGCCCGCGCCGAGCAGATCCTCGACGGCGAAGCGCAGCGACCCGTCGGGCTGCGTCGCCCCCGCGGCGACGACGGCGATCCGGAAACGCCCGCCGAGCTGCTCCTGCCGTTCGAGGCACCACCGCGCGAATCCCTCCGCCTCGGCGAGCGACGTGACCCGCGCGCCCTCCGGCACGGGCTCGGCGCCCAGTTCGTCGACCCACGCCACGACATCCGCATCCACGGCGACCGCGGCCGCGCCGACCGCTCCCCACTCGAACCGCACCTGATAGCTGCCCTGCCCGCGGGGATCCACCTCTTCCACGGATCGAGGCTAGCGGCGCAGACTGTGCTCATGCGCGTGACCCTGCGGCTCGAACTCGACGCCTACCCCGACGCCGTGTGGGCGATCCTGCACGACCCGCGCGCGCTCGCCGCGGTCGTCGCCCCGCTCATGGAGCTCGAGCCCGTCGGGCACCGCCGCTTCCCGCCCACCTGGACGCCTGGCGACCATCTCGTGCGCCTGCGACTCTTCGGCGTGCTCCCGCTCGGCGACCAGCGCATCCGCCTCTCGACCTCCCGTCGCGGCGACGCGCGCATCCTCGAAGACTCCGGCGGACCGGTCTCGGGCGTGCTCGGACTCGTCACAGGATGGAGGCACCGGATGGCGGTGTCGCCGCTGCCGGGCGGCCGCACGCTCTACCGCGACCGGCTCGACGTCTCGGCGGGCGTGCTCACCCCGTTCGTCTGGCTCGGCCTCTGGGCGCTCTGGCAATACCGGGCGCGCGGCATCCGCCGGGTCGTCGACGGGCGGCCCGGGCTCGGCTGATCCGAACCCGGGCGCCCGATCGCGTCAGGCCCGGCGCCCGCGGACGACGTGGCGCGCCCGCCGCCGCAGTCCGGCGAGCACTCCTCCGACGACGAGCAGCGCGAGTCCCGTCTGTGCCGCGAGCAGCGGCGAGGCGCCGGTGACGGCGAGCGCGACCAGCACGGCCGCGGAGTCCTGCAGCGCGAGCGTCGTGAGCTGCGCGCCACCTCCGCGCCCGGCGAGGGTCGGAAGCTCCCACGCCGTCACCTTCGCGGTGTTGACGATCGGGCCGGCCGGCGCCGCTGGGTTCAGCTGCACCTCGAGCAGCACGTCGGGCGTGCGCTCCCCGGCGCCGAGGTCGCGGTCGAGCTCGCACGTGATCGTGCCGCCGAATCC
This sequence comes from uncultured Microbacteriaceae bacterium, assembly GCA_946481135.1. Next base: position 19,133 of record CAMLMQ010000015.1, on the reverse strand, counting down.
GGTCGGCAGCCGGTCGTCGACCTCGCAGTCGACCCAGGCCGGGTCACCGGCCCGCTCGGGCGCCTGCGGGGTCACCGAGAGGATGCGCAGCACCTCGGGCACGTCGTCGATGAGGATGAGCCCGGTCACGCCGCCGCGGCCGCTGTTGCCGATCTCCATCGTGTAGGTGAAGACGTCGCCCGGGGCGAGGTTGGCCGTCGAGGCCTTCTTCGACATCCACAACTCGGAGGCGAGGTCGCCCGGCGTCTCGGCGCAGGTCGGCGACGGCGGCGGGTAGGTGACCGCGACCTCGGTCGTCGGGTTGATCACGAACTCCACCGAGGCGCCCGACCGCAACGCGTACGTCGGCAGGGTCGGGTCGAGCACGAGGTTCTCCCAGTCGGGCTCCTCGCCGGCCGCGGCGGGACGCCAGCCCGGCCAGGCGATGCCCGCTCCCGACGCGTCGACCGCTGCCCCGGGGAACAGAAGTCGGCCGGTGACGACGCCGTCGGCGGCGATGTCGACCTCGTCGGTGTGGATGACCGTGCCGTCGGCCGCGAGCCAGTTCACCTGCATCGTGCGGCCGGCGACGTCGAGGTTGCGTGCCTCGACCTCGTAGTCGAGCCACGGGGCGTCGAGCACGCACTCGGTGAACGCGGTCACGTCGAGCCACTTCACGGGCGTCGAGACCGTGTCGGAGTCGTCCGAGACGACCTCGGTGCTCGACGCGACGACCGCCGTGTTGAGCAGGGTGTCCTGCGCGACCTCGGGCCGCAGCGTGGCCGCGAACGCGATCTCGGGAGCGGTGGCGCCGACGCCCAGGTCGGTGTCGAGCACGCACTCGAGCGTGCCGCCGTAGCCGTCGCCGTCGCGTCCTGAGACTCCGCAGGTCCAGCCGGTCGCGGCGATCGACGACTCGTCGATCGCCAGGTCGGCGTCGAGGGCGTCGATGACCGTCACGTCGCCGGCCGCCACGTCTCCGACGTTCGAGGTCGCGATCGTGTAGTGCAGCACCTCGCCGCCCTGCACGAGGGTCTCGTCGACCGTCTTCTCGACGTCGAGGGCCCCCACGAGGAAGGTGTTCGTGACGGTCACGACGACCGCTCCCGACGCCGCGGCGGGGATGACGACGGTGCCGTCGGCGGGGTCGGTCGCGCTCTCGACGGCGAGGCCGGCATCCGTCTCGGTGACGACGCACGTCGCGCCCTGGAGGATGCCCGACACGGTCGCGGTGTAGCCGTTGCCGGCGTCGAGGGTCTGGGTCTCGTCGCCCCCGAGGTCGAGCACCATCCAGGTGCCGTCGCGGTCGATGCCGCACTCGAGCTCGACGACGAACGGGCCGTCGGTGAAGTCCTCGGCGCCGGGCGCGATGTCGAACGCCTTGTCGACGCGCAGCGAGCCGGTCGCGAAGTGGTTCTCGATCTCGACGACGCTCTCGCCGCCCGCCGGGATGAGGCGCGGCGACGGCAGGCTCACCGAGTGGTGGGTCGCCGCGCCCGTGCGCGTCTCGGTCACGGTGCAGTCGGCGCCGGCGATGAGGCCCGTCACCTCGGCGGTGTAGCCGTTGCCCGCGGTGAGGTCGACGAGGCCGCCGTCGGGCAGCGGGATGACGAGGTCGTCCTCACCCGGACGATCCCACGTGCAGGCGACCTGCGCCTGGAACGGACCGGCGCCGTAGCGGTCCGACGCGCCCGACACCGTCTTGTCGATGCGCAGCGTGCCGACGTCGAAGCGGTTCGTGAGCACCGTGTTCGTCGTACCCGCGGCGATCGTCACCGACCGGTCGGCCGCCGCGACGGTCGCGCCGCCGGCATCCGTCTCGGTGAGCGCGCACGAGGTGCCCACCGGGAAGCGCGGGGTGAGCGTCTCGGTGTCGCCGTCGACGAGGGTGATCGACCCGTCGAAGAGGGTCTGTCCGTCGTAGGTGCACTCGATCGCGACCTCGAACTCGGCGTCGCCGTACTCGGTCGCGCCCGTGACATCCTTCGTGACCGAGAGCTGCCCGCTCGCGTAGGTGTTGGTGACGGTCGCCGTGTAGGTCGCGTTCGTGCCGAGCACGATCGTCGCGGGCGCGTTCTGCGCCACGGTCGTCGTCGAGCCGGATCCGACGCGCACGCCGATCGTCGTGGCCCCGTCGGAGTCGGCCTCGCGCAGGGCGCAGCGCGCCGTCACGGGCAGATCCCCGATCGTGTGCGACTCCCCGTCGGCGAGCGTGAACGCGGCATCGCCCGTCGCGAGCGGCACCGTCAGCGTCGCCGTGCCGGTGTTCACCGTGCACGCGAGCGTGAAGTCGAACGGGCCGAACGACCCGACGGTCGCGGTCGTCGACACCGCCTTCGTCACGGTGAGGTCGGTCGTGCCGTAGTCGTTCGTGATCGTCGCGACGTGCGCGGCGGGCACGGGAGCGGCGGCACCCGCGGCCGTGTCGATCGTCACGAGGGCGCGCGGCGACCCCGACGGTGCGGCCGGGCTGTACGTCACACCGCTCATGCCGGTGGTCGTCTCGACGATCGCGCACTCGGCACCGACGGGGATGCCGTCGACCCGCGTCGTGTACGCCGTCGCGTTCGTCGACGCGAGGGTCAGCGCGCCCGACGACGGGAGCACGACGTTCGCGCCCGCGACCGTGCACGAGGCCGTCGCCGAGAAGGACGTCGGCGCGTACGCCGCGCTCGGGCCCGTGATCGCCTTCGCGACCTGCAGCGGGCCGCTTGCCAGCTGCACGCCCGCGCGCACCGGCTCGACGTTGCGCTGCGTGAAGCCGCTCGGGAACTGCGCCGAGACCCCGAACGAGTTCCACGCCCGCGGCGTGCCGAGAGGAGCCGTCACCGGCGCCCGCCCGTCGCCCGAGACCGCCGTCGGCGTGTTCACGGTGCGGTAGGTGACGGCGACCGTCGCGGCGGGGTCGAGCTCGCCGTCGGGGAACGTGTAGTGGATGCGGATGCCGCGCACGCGGTCGTAGTCCGCCGACGGGTAGCTCGCACCGTCGACCCAGGTCGCGGTCGTGCAGGTCGGGTTGCTCGTGAACGACGGGCACGGGTTCGCCGTCTCGGTGACCTCCCACGTGATCGTGGTGCCTGCCGAGAGCGCGTCGGTGGCGAGCTGCACGTCGCCCGCGAAGACCGGCCGGTAGGCCGAGCCGCGCGAGATTCCCGACGCGAGGTAGGTGTCGCCCGAGCGGGGCAGCACGTCGACCACGGTCGCGCTGAGCGCCGGCACGTTGCCGCCGTTGGTGTATTGCAGCTTCCACAGATCGGTACCGCCGATTCGGGAGTTCGCGGCGCACGGGTTGCGGTAGAACCCCTGGGCGTCGGCGACGCACGCGGTCGCGGCGTTGTTCACGTTGACCGCGCCCGTCACCGACGTCGTGCCGGAGCCGACGTCCCCCTTCACGCCCTTGAACGACGAGATCGCCGACGCCGACAGCGTCGTGACATCGTTGCTCGTGCGGCAGCCGTTCGCGCCGACCGTCTGCACACCTTCGCCGTTGCCCGACGTGTTGGTGCAGGCCGCGAGGGTGCGGTCGCTCGTGAAGGTCATGCGGTTGACGACGTCGCCGTACGACGCGGGCAGGCCCGGCGCGACCTGCAACGGAACGACGATCGTGTACGTCTCCCCCGGCGCGAGCCGTGAGCCCGCGGGCCAGGTGAACGTGATGCTGCGACCGGTGGGATCGTACGTCCACTGCACGCCCGTCGTCGGCAGGATGCCGCCCGCCGACGTCGAGTAGGTGATCTCGCTCGTCGGGTCGAACAGCAGCGGTCCGCCGGCGGCGAGGCCGGCATCCACCGGGAGCTGGTCGACGATCACCGGGTTGTCGAGGTAGCCCGTCCCCGTGTTCTCGACGATGAGCGAGAAGTTGACCGTCTCACCGGCCGGCGTCGTCTTCACCGGGGTGTACTTCTCGACGTCGACGCGGAAGGTGCCGGGGTTCAGGGTGAACGTCCGACTCGCCGACGCGGTCGCGACGGGCAACGTGGGATGCGTCGACGTGCCCGAGACGTCGTTCACGACCGACGACGGGAACGCGAGGCTGCCGCTGCCGTCGCGCAGCGTCGCGCGCAGCCGGGCCACGAACACGATCGAGGTGTTCCAGCCGGCGGCCGGCGCCGTCACCGAGAAGAGCGAGTCGTCGGCCTTCCAGTAGGTCACGCGCAGACCGGTGATCTGGGAGTTGGTGATGCCCGACGGCAGTTGCGGGTTGCTCGCCGCCGCGGTCCCGAGGGTCCACGTGGTCGAGCCGTCGAGCTGCACGTCGACGCGCGCCCGGTTGGCGCCTGCCGGCATCGAGACCGACGTGAGCGAGCGCAGTTCGAACGCGTTCCAGAAGTCGGCGTCGACATCCTCGACGACCACCTGACGGGTCGACGCGGTCGAGGTGCCCTGGTTGGCGGTGATCGTCACCGAAGTGTCGCCCGCCCGGTCGCGCTCGAGGATGTCGGTGACCGACGCGTTCTTCGACATCGACATCGCGATCGTCGAGTCGACGAGGGTCAGGCTGCGGCTCGCCGACGTGTAGGCGTTCGTCGCGTCGAGCACGCCGTCCCACACCTGTGCGAACGCCGAGTTCGTGACGGTGACGGGTGCGGCGGCCGCTCCGGTGCTGCGCAGAGTGGCCCGCAGGCGGGTCTCGATCACGAGCGTGGCCGTCGCGCCGCTTGCGATCGTGCCGCCGTCGGCCGTCGCCCCGGCGAAGAGCGCGCTCACCCCGACGACATCCACCAGGTCGGCGGGGAGGTAGCCGGCCGCCGTCGCGAGCGACACGGTCGCGTTGGTGCCGTCCGCGTACCAGAGCGTGACGGTCGAGGCCGTGGTGTCGATGCCCGAACTGCCGCTCAGGGAGTAGGTGAGGTCACGGATCGTGAGGTGCTCGAACGGATTCGTGCTCGGATCCCACGTGCGTCCGGCGTAGGGGTTCACGGTCCAGCCGTCGACGCCGTCGGCCGTGAGGTGGCGGCAGTCGGTGACGGCCGCGGTCGAGCACGGCATCTGGTCGGTCACGCGCAGGTACCAGGCCCGGGCGGCCGACGTGTTGGTCGCCGTCATCGTGTACTGCACCGTCGGGTACGACCCCGCGGCGACGTCACCCGGTACGGGGATGGGCACCGTGCTCGAGATGTTGGAGCCGCCCGTGTTCTTCGCCTGCTGCGCCTTCGTGAGGGTGAGCCCGGGCACGGGGTCGAGCACGAGGATGCTCGCCGACTCCGTCGCCGAGAAGCCGTCGGCGGTCATGCGCGCGTCGTTGCGCACCGAGCCGTTCGCGCCGTCGTTGAGCACGCGGTCGCCGGTGATCCAGGGGTCGGACGGATCGGCGAGGGCCGACGCGTCGCGCACCCGGTTGCGCAGCTGGAAGACGAGGTCGAGTGCACGGGTGCCCGGGCCGCTCGCCACGCCGGCGCCGACGGGCGGCGCGAGCGGGTCGGAGGTGCGTGCGGCGTCGTAGCCCTCGATCGTGAGGCGCACACCGATCGTGTCGGCGCGCTGCGCGGTGGTGAGCGAGTAGCCGGGGAACGCGCCGCGACACGCGGAGGCCGGGCTGCACACGCTCGACGTGATGTCGACCCAGCTGTCGGTGGTGTCGCTGTAGAGCTCGACCGCGGTGATCTGGTCGTACCGCAGGAGGGCATCCATGCCCGAGGTGATCGCCGGGATGCGCACGAGGTCGAAGGCCTGGAAGACGCTGCCGCCCACCGGCGCGGTCGGGTCGGCGGGATCGGTGAGCGTGACCGCGCCGTAGCCCGCGACTTCGACGCCCCACGCGAGACGCACCGTGCGGGACTGCCCCGACTGCGCACTCACCTCCGTCGAGCCGGAGACCGGCACCCACGACTTGTCGAACATCAGGCCGCCGTCGCCGCCCGCCGGGATGGTCTTGATGACGCCCGACGCCGACGCGCTCGCGTCGTCGCGCACCGGCTCGCCGCCGGGCAGCAGCACGTCGCCGACGGCATCCACGACGGCGGTATTGAGGTAGGCGGCCTCGACCCCTTCGGTCGAGGTGGGGTCGGCGGTGCCCCGCAGGGTCGCGCGGGCACTGAACGCGATGTTCGCCTGCATCGTCGACCCCTGCGCGAAGCCGCCCTCGCGGGTGAACGTGAAGCGCAGGCCGACGAGGTCGCCACCGTCGGCGAGCGCCTCCTGGTGGATGACGGCGGCTCCGCTCGCCACGACCGTGCGGATCTCGACCCACGTCGACCCGTCCACGGTGCCTTCGATCAGCAGGGTCGCGCCCGCCGGCACCTGGGTCGGCGCGATCGAGACCGCGTCGAAGGCGCGCCAGTAGTCGTCGGCGGCGATGCCCCGCACATCCGTCAGCACGATCGTCGACGGCGCGACGTAGCCGGAGTCGCTCGAGGTCGTCGCTCGCAACTGCACGACCGAGCGCCCGCCGGCCGGCACCGCCTCGGTCGGTGTCACCGACTTCGTCGCGGTGACCTCCAGTTGCGGCGAGAGCACCGTGAGCGTCGCGGTCGGAGTGGCGGGTGACGCGTCGCCCGCGGCGTTCGAGCCGTCGATGCGGGCGGTTTGATCGAAGGTCGCGATGCCGGGCGACGCGGGAACGGCCTCGACGTCGACCCGCACCCGGAAGGGCACGGCGGCCGTCGCGGTGGCCGGGATGGCACCGCGATACTGCACCGCGAACCCGGTGATGCGCTGCGTCGCCGTGAGGGTCGGCGTCGGCGGCAGGGCTGCCCCCGCAGTGAGCTCGACCGGGGCCGGGTTCACATCCTCGGGGTCGCCGACCGTGAACCAGGTGACCGTGGCCTCGGTGGCCCCCTCGGGCCAGGCGGCGCCCGCGGTGCGGAACCCGTCGAAGAGGATGTCCTCGCTGAGCAGCGAGCCGGCCTCCTGCGTGATCGTCAGCTCGTCGAGCGGACCGTTCGACGCGTTGCGGCCCGTGGTCGTGACGACCGTCGTGCCGCCCGCGGGGATGCGCGGCACCGAGAAGACCGTCGTACCCGTGACGGCCGACGTGAGCCCGCCGATCGTGTAGGTCGCCGAGGCATTCGCGTGCTGCGTGCCGTGGCCGGGCACCGACACGACGCCGCGCACGGTCGCCGTGACGACGGCGCCGGTGACGAGCGAGGTGCCGGTGCGGGTCGCCGCACGTTGCGCGAGGTTCAGCACGACGCTGCCCGCGCTGCCGCCCGCGGTGAGGTGCGCTCCGGCCTCCGACGAGCCGAACACGAGCCGCAGGCCGCGCACGTCCGCCGCATCCACGCCGGAGGGAAGCGCCGCCGACGTCGCGAACGCGCCGTCGACCCAGGCCCCGTCGACGAAGGCATCGACCCGCACCCGGTCGGCCCCCGCCGGGAACGTCACCGCGCCGAACGTCGCGAAGTCGACCGAGTCGAAGAGGTTGCCGGCGGCCGTCGGGTCGGTGGGCGCGAGCACGGTGAGAGTCTCCGCGCGCGCGTTCGAGGTGTTGCGCGTCGTGAGCGTGAGCGCCGACGCCTCGCCGATCTTGAACTGCGTCGTCGGGGGTGCCCACGTCGCACTCGCCGTCGTCGCGACCGTGTAGGGAACCGTCACCGTCGCCACGACCGACGACGACTGGGTGGCGGCGTTCGCGGCCGAGACGGTAGCGGTGTTCGTGACGGGGTCGCCGTTCCACTCCCAGTCGGGCGAGAGGCCGGGGGGCACGGCCAGATTCACCTGGATCGAGTAACCGTCGCCGGCGGCGATACCGGCCCCGCCGGCATGCGAGAAGTCGACGGTGAGCGTGCGACCGGCCCAGGCGTAGCTCGACGTGCCGCCCGGCGGCGGGGTGACGACGACGGTCGGGTTGAGGGTCAGCGCGTCGAACTCGGGCGGCAGGACATCCACGAGCTGCGCGTCGACGCAGTTGTCGGAGAGGCACTCGACCGCGATCGTGTACGAGAGGGTGTCTCCGGGCACGAGTGTGGCATCCTGCACGGTCTTCGCGATCTGCAGCACCGCCGTCTCCTCGGCGGCGACCGCCGGTGCGGCGGCGAACAGACCGCCGAAGAGTCCGGCCAGGGCGGCGACGAGTGCGACGCGAGCGGCGGCGGCGCGAGCGCGCGGAGCCCAGAACGACATGTGCGAATCCCCCCAAAGTGCGCGCGGGAACTCCGGGCACGACGCGTGGGGTGTCGACGGCTCGGGTTACCGCGGGACCACGCTAGAGGCGGGGCGGGCGACGCGTCATCGACCCAATTGGGGCGCGACCAGGACGGGGGTGGAGCCTGTCCCCCGGATTCCGCCGTCGGCCGGGTCGGAACCCGGGCGGTGTACCCCTCGTGTCGGCGGGCGGGCTGAGAGGGGGTCAGCCGAGCACGCCGACCGAGGCGAGCGCCGCGCGCAACAGGGTGCCGCGACCGCCCTCCATCTCGGCATGCACGGCGTTCGACGACGCCTCCGCGGGCGTCATCCAGGTGAGCTCGAGGGCATCCTGCCGGGGTTCGCACGTGCCGGTCACGGGCACCACGTAGGCGAGCGACACCGCGTGCTGCCGCTCGTCGAGGTAGGGGCTGAGCCCCGGGATCGGAAAGTACTCCGCGACCTGGAACGGGATGGGGCTCGCGGGCAGCTGCGGGAACGCGATCGGCCCGAGATCCTTCTCCAGGTGCCGGAAGAGGGAGTCGCGGATGGTCTCGCCGTACATGACACGCCCCGACACGACCGTGCGGGTGATCGCGCCCTGCGGGTTCGCGCGCAGCAGCAGCCCGACGCTCGTCACGACACCCATGCCGTCGACCCGCACGGGCACCGCCTCGACGTAGAGGAGGGGAAGGCGTCGTCGCGCTTCCGCGAGCTCCTCGTCGGAGAGCCAGGACGAGTTCGGATCGGGGGTGCCCACGCCAGCCATGCTCCATTCTGTGCTGTTCGCGGCGGTTTGCCCGACTTTGTCGCCCGACGGCCGGGTGGCGGCGACGAAGTCGGGCAGACGCGAGGGGAGGGCGACGACGTCGGGCAACCGGGTGAGGGGGAGGGACGTGACGTAGCGTGGCGGGGTGATCGAGCCCGAACACGTCATGTGGAGCACCCCCGAGCGCGAGCGAGCGGGTCGGCCCCACCTCGTGCTGCTGCACGGCTACGGCAGCAACGAGGGCGACCTCTTCCAGCTCGCCCCGTACCTGCCGCTCGACCTCGTGCTCGCGGCTCCGCGGGCGCCGCTGCCGCATCCTCTCGGTTTCGGGTACGCGTGGTACCCGCTCGACGACCAGGTGTCGGGCATCGGGATCGACGGCGCCGCGGATGCCCTCGCGGAGTGGCTCGCCGACATCGCCGGCCGTGCCTCATGGCTCGGCGTGCTCGGGTTCTCGCAGGGCGGCATCCTCGGTCTGCAGGCGCTGCGACGGCACCCCGACGTGGCCGACGCCCTCGTGATGCTCGCGAGCGCGCGGCATCCCGAACCCGACCCCGGCGACGAGGCGTTCGCCGCCCGCGGCGTGCCGGTGTTCTCGGGGCGCGGCACGGCCGACGAGGTGATCCCCGCGTGGCGCTTCGCCGACACCGCCGACTGGCTGCCCGACCACACCCGACTCACCGAGCGCATCTACGAGGGACTCGGGCACTCCGTGTCGGAACCGATGCTCGAGGATGTCAACGCGTTCCTGCGGGCGAACCTGCCGACGAAGCCCGACTGGACGATCGACCTGTCGCGCCCGCCGGCTCCGCGCGACCCGGTCGACCCCGCGGCCGTCGAGCGGCTGCGGGCACTGCTGCAGGCCGCACAGGCGCGCGGGGATGCCGCGGCGCCCGAGTTCGCCGAAGCCGAGCAGCTCATCCGCGACCTGCTCGCCGCGGGACACTCCGTCGACGCGATCGCGGATGATGCGTCGCTGTCGCGCGAGCCCGTGCAACGGATCGCCGACGGACGCGGGTTCTTCGACGCCTGACCGGCGCCCGCGCACGACCCGAGCGGTTGACGGTGGCGCGCGGGAGGATAGGAGGATGCACGCCGCGCTCGAGCGCTTCTCCCCCGCGACGCGGGAGTGGTTCGCGGGCGCGTTCCCCGAGCCCACGCCCGCGCAGGCGGGGGCGTGGGAGGCGATCTCGTCGGGCCGGCACGCGCTCGTCGTCGCGCCGACCGGGTCGGGCAAGACGCTGTCGGCGTTCCTGTGGTCGCTCGACCGGCTCGCCGCGACGCCGAAACCCGACGATCCGAAGCGACGCACCCGCGTGCTCTACATCTCGCCGCTCAAGGCGCTCGGCGTCGACGTCGAGCGCAACCTGCGCAGCCCCCTCGTCGGCATCGCCGCGACGGGGCGGCGGCTCGGGCAGGAGGTGCCGCCGATCGCCGTCGGGGTGCGCTCGGGTGACACGACGAGCGCCGACCGGCGCCTGCTGCAGCGCGAGCCCCCCGACATCCTCATCACGACCCCCGAGTCGCTCTACCTCATGCTCACGTCGGCCGCGCGCGAGACGCTCGCGGGCGTCGAGACGGTCATCGTCGACGAGATCCACGCGGTCGCCGCCTCGAAGCGCGGCGCGCACCTCGCGGTGACGTTGGAGCGACTGGACGCCCACCTCGAGAAGCCGGCGCAACGCATCGGGCTGAGCGCGACCGTGCGCCCGATCGAGGAGGTCGCACGGTTCCTCGGCGGGCAGGCGCCCGTCACGATCGTGCAGCCGCCCGCCGCGAAGACCTTCGACCTGCGCGTCGTCGTACCCGTCGAGGACATGACCGAGCTCGGGGTGCGCTCGACCGACCCCGTGGTCCCGGGGCCGGGCGAGCCGGAGGAGACCGGGCTGCAGTCGGCGGGCTCGATCTGGCCGCACGTCGACCGGGCGATCGTCGACCAGGTGCTCGAGCACCGCTCGACGATCGTCTTCGCGAACTCGCGCCGCCTCGCCGAGCGGCTCACGGCATCCATGAACGAGCTGTATGCCGAGCTGCTCGTCCCCGCCGGGGGCCTCGACACGCCGCCCGCGGCGGCTACTCGACCACCGGCCGCGATCATGGGCCAGTCGGGCTCCACTGCGGGGACCGAGCCGATCCTCGCGCGGGCCCACCACGGGTCGGTGAGCAAGGAGCAGCGCGCGCAGATCGAGGACGACCTCAAGTCGGGGCGCCTGCGCTGCGTCGTCGCGACGAGCTCGCTCGAACTCGGCATCGACATGGGCGCCGTCGATCTCGTCATCCAGGTCGAGACGCCGCCGTCGGTCGCGTCGGGGCTGCAGCGCGTCGGCCGCGCCGGACATCAGGTGGGGGAGATCTCGAAGGGCGTGCTGTTCCCGAAGCACCGCGCCGACCTGCTCGGCACGACCGTCGTGAGCGAGCGGATGCGCACGGGGCTCATCGAGGCGATCGCCGTGCCGCAGAATCCGCTCGACATCCTCGCCCAGCAGACCGTCGCCGCGGTCGCGCTCGACACCGTCGACGTCGAGGAGTGGTTCGAGACGGTGCGACGGTCGGCGCCATTCGCGACGCTGCCGAGGAGCGCGTACGAGGCGACCCTCGACCTGCTCGCCGGCCGGTATCCGTCGGACGAGTTCGCCGAACTGCGCCCCCGCATCGTGTGGGACCGCGTCGCCGGCACCCTCGCCGGCCGCCCCGGGGCGCAGCGGCTCGCCGTCACGAGCGGAGGCACCATCCCCGACCGCGGGATGTTCGGCGTGTTCATCGTCGGCACCGAGGACGGCGCCCGGCGGGTCGGCGAGCTCGACGAGGAGATGGTCTACGAGTCCCGCGTCGGGGATGTGATCGCCCTCGGTGCGACGAGCTGGCGGATCGAGGAGATCACCTCCGACCGCGTGCTCGTGACGCCGGCGTTCGGGCAGCCCGGGCGCGTGCCGTTCTGGAAGGGCGACGGGCTCGGGCGGCCCGCGGAACTCGGGGCGGCGATCGGGGCGTTCACGAGAGACCTCGCCGCGCGCCCGACCGGCATCGAGCAGCGTCTGCGCGCGAGTGGACTCGACGAGTGGGCGGTCGGCAACCTCCTGCGCTTCGTCGAGGAGCAGAAGGTCGCGACGGGGGCCGTCCCGACCGACTCGACGCTGCTCGTCGAGCGGTTCCGCGACGAGCTCGGCGACTGGCGGCTCGTGCTGCACTCCCCCTACGGCACCCCCGTGCACGCGCCGTGGGCGCTCGCGGTGTCGGCCCGCATCCGGGAGCGGCTCGGGGTCGAGGGCTCCGCGATGGCGGGCGACGACGGGATCGTCGTGCGGCTGCCCGAGACGGATGCGGAACCGCCCGGGGCGGAGCTGTTCCTGTTCGAGCGGGAGGAGTTGGAGGAGCTCGTCACCCTCGAGGTCGGCGGCTCGGCGCTCTTCGCGTCGCGTTTCCGCGAGAACGCCGCGCGGGCGCTGCTGCTGCCCCGCTACAACCCGGGGCGGCGCAACCCGCTGTGGCAGCAGCGGCAACGCAGCGCGCAGCTGCTCGACGTCGCCCGCAAGTACCCGTCGTTCCCCGTCATCCTTGAGACGGTGCGCGAGGTGCTGCAAGACGTCTACGACCTCCCGGCGCTCGCCGACCTGACCTCCGCGATCGCAAGCCGTCGGGTGCGGATGGTGGAGGTCGAGACGAGCACCCCGTCGCCGTTCGCCCGGTCGCTGCTGTTCGGGTACGTCGCGGCCTTCATGTACGAGGGCGACTCGCCCCTCGCGGAGCGCCGCGCCGCCGCCCTCTCGCTCGACCCGACGCTGCTCGCCGAACTGCTCGGCCGGGCCGAGCTGCGCGAGCTGCTCGACGAGAAGGTGCTGCAGCAGACCGAGCTCGAGCTGCAGCGCCTCACCGACGACCGCAGAGCGAAGGACGCCGAGGGCCTCGTCGACCTCCTCCGTCTGCTCGGCCCCCTCTCCGCCGCCGAGCTCACCGAACGAGCCCTCCCCGGCGTCGAGGTGTCCGCCGACCTCGAGCGGCTCGCGCGGGAGAACCGGGTCATCCGGGCGACGATCGCCGGGCAGGAGCGGTGGGCGACTGTCGAGGATGCCAGCCGCCTGCGGGATGCCCTCGGGGTGCCGCTGCCCATCGGGGTGCCGACGGCGTTCCTCGACCCGGTCGACGATCCTGTCGGCGACCTCGTCTCGCGCTACGTGCGCACCCACGGGCCGTTCGCCGCCCAGGATGTCGCCGACCGGTTCGGACTCGGCGTCGCGGTCGTCACCGACGTGCTGCGGCGCTTCGCGGCCGACCGGAGGGTGGTCGAGGGCGAGTTCCGACCCGGGGCGACCGGGGTCGAGTGGGTGGATGCCGAGATCCTGCGTCGTCTGCGCCGCCGAAGCCTCGCGGCCCTGCGCTCCGACGTCGAACCCGTGCCGCAGCGGGCCCTCGGACGCTTCCTGCCGAGCTGGCATCGGTTCGGCGACCTCCGCGGTGTCGACGGCCTCATCTCGGCGATCGACCAGCTGGCCGGCGTCGCACTGCCCGCCTCGACGTGGGAATCGCTCGTGCTGCCGAGCCGGGTGCGCGACTACTCCCCCGCGATGCTCGACGAGCTGACGACGACCGGGGAGGTGCTCTGGTCGGGGCGCGGCGAGCTGCCCGGCGGCGACGGCTGGCTCGCGCTGCACCTCGCCGACACCGCGCCGCTCACGCTCGCCGAGCCCGACCTGACCGAGCACGGCGACCTGCACGGCCGCATCATCGACGCACTCGCGGGCGGTGGCGCGTTCTTCTTCCGTCAGCTCTCGACCGCGCTCGGCGTCACCGCCCCCGTCGACGACAAGGACCTCGCGAGCGCGCTCTGGGATCTCGTCTGGTCGGGACTCGTCGGCAACGACACCCTCGCCCCGCTTCGCGCACGACTCGGCGCCACGACCACCCGCCCGCGCACCGCCCCCCGCGCCCGCGGACGGCGCGCGCCCGGCCGCGTGCTCAGCGCGCTCGCGCAGACCGCTCCCCCGACGGTCGCGGGTCGCTGGTCGCTGCTGCCGGCACCCGAGGCCAACCCGACCGTGCGCTCCGCCGCACTCGCCGAGACCCTGCTCGAGCGTCACGGCGTCGTCACCCGCGGCGCCGTCGTGTCGGAGGGCGTCGCCGGCGGCTTCGCCCTCGCGTACAAGGTGCTCGCCGGCCTGGAGGAGACCGGGCGAACCCGCCGCGGCTACTTCGTCGAGGGTCTCGGCGCCGCGCAGTTCGCGACGCCCGCGACGGTGGACCGCCTGCGCACCTTCGCCGCCGAGCCCGAGGACGGCACGTTCCCGGTCGCGGTGACCCTCGCCGCGACCGACCCGGCGAATCCGTACGGCGCGGCGCTCGGGTGGCCGAGCGTCGAGGGCCACCGCCCCGGACGCAAGGCGGGCGCGCTCGTGACCCTCGTGGATGGCGGCCTCGGCGTCTATGTGGAGCGCGGCGGCAAGTCGGTGCTCACGTTCACGACCGACGAGGACGAGCTCCGGGCGGCGGCCGTCTCGCTCGCCGAGACGGTGCGCCGTACCGGAGGTCGGCTGCGCATCGAGAAGATCGACGGCGAATGGGGCGTCGGAAGCCCGCTCGGCGACGCGCTCGTCGCCGCCGGATTCGCGACGACCCCGCAGGGACTGAGGCTCCGAGGATGAGACGCGTTCTCCTCCTCGCGGCCGTGCTCGCCCTCGCGGCGTTCGCGGTGTGGATCGTCGCGACCTCGTCGGGGACGGTCGGCGACCCGCCCGCAGGCCCCGCGGCCGCGCATCCCGCACCGCCCGCGGATGCCGAGTCGTGGGAGGTGGTCAGCGTGACGGATGGCGACACCCTCCGACTGCGCGACCCCGACGGCGCCGTCGAGAACGTGCGCCTGGTCGGCATCGACACCCCGGAGGTTCACCCGGTGCGCGAGTGCTTCGGCGACGAGGCGGAGGCCGAACTGCTGAGGCTCGCGCCGATCGGTTCGGCGCTGCGGGTCGCCTCCGACCTCGACCCCCGCGACGACTACGGTCGCCTGTTGCTCTACCTCTGGACCGACGACGACGTCTTCGTGAATCTCGCCCTCGTCGAGAGCGGCTTCGCCGAGGCCATCCGAGTCGCCCCGAACGACGCGTGGTACGACGAGCTGCGCGCCGCGGAGGATGCGGCGGCCCACGACGGGCTCGGCCTGTGGGGAGCCTGCTGAGGATGCCCGAAGGCGACACCGTCTGGAAGACCGCACAGCTGCAGCACGCCGCCCTGGCCGACAGGGTGCTCACGAAGAGCGACTTCCGCGTTCCCCGGTTCGCGACGCTCGACCTCTCGGGCGAGACCGTTCGGGAGGTCGTGGCCCGAGGCAAGCATCTGTTCCACCGCGTGGGCGAGTTCAGCATCCATTCGCATCTGAAGATGGAGGGCGTCTGGCGCACCTACTCGGGCGGGGAGCGCTGGACGAAGCCCGCCTCCGCGGCCCGGGTCGTGCTCGACGCACCCGACGTGCAAGCCGTCGGCTTCGAGCTCGGCACGCTCGAGGTGATCCGGACGACCGAGGAGCACGAGATCGTCGGCCACCTCGGGCCGGATCTGCTCGGCCCGGACTGGGATGCCGACGAGGCGGTGCGTCGGCTCGCCGCGGCATCCGAGGTGCCGATCTACGTCGCCCTGCTCGACCAGCGCAACCTCGCCGGGGTCGGCAACGTCTACGCGAACGAGCTCTGCTTCCTGCGCGGGCTGCTGCCGACCCGGCCCGTCGGCGAGACGCCGCATCTGGAGAAGGTCGTCGACCTCGCCGAGAGGATGCTGCAGGCCAACAAGCAGCGCTTCACCCGGTCGACGACGGGCGACCTGCGCCCCGGACGCACGAGCTGGGTCTACGGGCGCACCGGGCGGCCGTGTCGCCGCTGCGGCACACGCCTGCTCGGCGGAGAACTCGGCCGGGTCGAGGGGCAGGAACGCGTCGTCACGTGGTGCCCTCGCTGCCAGTCGTGAGCGCTCAGAGCGCGTCGGTGAGCACGACGGTCGCGGTGTACCCGGTCGCGGTGTCGGTCATCGTGATCGTCGGGCCGGCGAGGAACTCGTCGTAGCTCACGTAGCCCGTGAATTCGACCCGTTCCGTGTCGGCGTACGTCAGCCCCTCGGTGACGCAGCGCGTCGGGAACGTCGGCGTCGTGGTGCCGGGCGCGACGGTACCGGCGCCCAGCGTCGCGGTCACACGGACGCTCACCATCTCGCCGACGTTCGCGGCGGAGAGTCCCGATCGGATGCCGTGGACGTCGCCGACGTAGCAGTTCTGGTCGGGGTGGCCACGGAGGATGCGGGCGTCCACCCACCCGACCTCGACCCGGATCGCCCGCAGGACGACCACGCGCTCGGGGTCGCCGGTCGAGATCCGCACATCGTCGACGACGACGGGCAGCCGCTCCGTCGGGGTCGAGAACGCCGCACCGATCCAGAGGCGCGTGTCGGCCGTCGGCGACGCGTGCAGATAGGTCGAGGTCGCGCCATCCGCCGCGGTGAGGGTGAGTCGCACGTTGTAGGCGACGCCGGCGCAGAGGCCGTCGAACGCGATGCGGTGCATCGACGCGGCGGCCTCCGACGACCACGTGGTCGAGCCGCCGGGACGCGGACACACGCCGGCCACGGAGTCGGCCCAGAGCAGTTCGGCCGTCGCGGTGACGGCGCGGTCGACACGCACGGTCGCGGTCGCCTGGAATGCCCGCGCGACGCCGCTCTCCGACGGCGTCACCGTGAAGCCCGCCGACGTGTCGAGCTGCGGCTGCGGGTCGCGCGGCGCCGTCGCCGCGCCCTCCCGCCACGCGCCGAGCACCCAGCCCTCACCCGTGCCCGCCGTGCTGGCCGGCCACGTCGCCCGCAGCCGCAGGAAGCCGATCGTCTCGCCGACGTTGACGCGGCAGTCGTCGCTGCAGATGCGGTGCGGGCGGATGAAGGTCGACAGCGGCACGTCGTAGGAGCGCGTGCGCCCGCTGCATCCGCTCACGCACGAGAGCAGTCCGACGTCGAGCAGCACGTCGTTGACGGCGAGCCCCTCGGCGGTCTGCACCTCGGTCGTGACGAGCAGCGCGCCGCCGGCATCCGTCCAGCCGACGAGGGCGCCGTAGTCGCAGACGACGTTGCGCGCGGCGGCGTCGAACGCCGGGCCGCGCCACGCGCCGCACGGCTGGCCGTTCTCGGTCGTGCCGCGGACGAACACGCTGTCGTCGTCGGCATCCGACGTGAGCACGACCTCGGCGACGCGGACGACGGGCGCGACGACATCCGGGCTCGTCATGCGGTACTCGCTCACGCGCAGCGGGGTGTCGCGGTCGAACGTGGGGCGGGTGTCGCTCGCGGGGAACCAGCCGACGCAGACGATGAGGGACGTCGACGGGGTCACCGCGAAGGTCGCGCTCGACCGGCGGGTGTAGGCGGGTTCGTAGTCGTGCGCGGCGAGGTAGTCGGCGCCGACGGTCTCGGTGCGCACCGAGTGCGGCACCGTCGGGAAGGCGCGCCGCGCGCTGCCGTCGTAGGCGCACGACGGTTCGGACTCCCCGTCGCCGCCGAGCACGAGCATCCGCGCCGTCTGATCCGCGGGATGCGGGGCGGAGACGAAGACCGTCGAGTCGCCGATCGGGTGGATCCGCGTGGGCGGCACGCCGAGGCCGTCGGACACCGCGAGGGTGAGGGCGCGGGTCGCGCGCCGCTCGAGCGCGTCGGTGGCGTCGAGGTAGACGAACACCGGCACGTCGGGGATGAGGTCGACGATCTCGATGCAGTGGTCGATCCACGCCTCCTCCGCGGCGCTCTCCTCGACCCAGCGCTCGATCGCCTCGTCGCTGGACTCGACGACCTGGCGCCGCGGATCGCCCTGCGAGATGCGCAGGGTGAACGTGACCGGAGCGTTCGTGCGTGCCCAGAACCGCACGCTGCCGGGCGCGTCGGGGGCCGGACACGCGGCGTCGTTCGCCCCCGTCGACCAGACGGTGAGCGGTGGCAGGTCGCCGCCGAGGGCGCGGATCGTGCCCGGCGCGCCCTCGGGGCAGTCGGCCCCCGCCGCCTCGGCCGCGCACGGGTCGCCCGCGGGTGCCTCGGCCGCGGGCACCGCCGACGGCGGCAGCACGTCGGCGGGATCGTCGGCCGTCGCGAGTTCCTCGATGAGGTCGGCGAGCTCCTCGGGCACGGCGTCCTCGGGCACCGAGTCGGGGTCGACGGCCTCGCCGATCGCGATCGTCGGGCTCACCGGCACGTCGTCGCCGTGCTCCGCGACGAGCTCCTCGAGCGTCGGGTCGTCGGAGACGGGTGCGAGCACGGGGGCCTCGATCGTCGTCGACTCGACGCGGGCGGTCTCGGGGGTCGCGAAGCGCGACGCGACGAGCGCCGCCGCGACGCCGACCGCGAGGGCGGCGACGGCGGCCAGTGCGGGGATCACCCACCGGGGAACGGTCATCATCACGGCCTCAGATCAGACACACCATGTAGGTGTTCACGGCGATCGGCGCGCTCGTGTTGCCCGCGGCGTCCCGCGCGACGAACGAGAACGTCATGTTGCCCTCGGGCGAGTTCGCGGAGTCGTAGGCGTACTGCCACAGGCCGCCGCCGAGAGGACTCATCTGCGCGGAGCCCGACGCCGCGCCGCTCCAACTCACCGTCACGCCGGTCACTCCGACGTCGTCGCTCGCCGAGACGCGGACGATCGCGGGGCAGACCCCCGTGTCGACCGAGGGACTGCCGGACGACGGCGACGTCCCGTCCACCGGTCCGGGGTTGGGGACGGGGTTCGGGGCGGGGGCCGGACCCGGCTCCGGCGGCGGCACGGGCGCCGCGGTCGGGACGGTGACGACGACGGCCGGGCAGGCGCCCCCGATCGGCAGGGCCTCGATCGCGGGCTGACCGCCGTCGAGCGTCACGTCGGCGAGGGCGACCCAGACGGTGCTCCCGACCGACCCGGGGTCGCGCACGCCGACCCACAGCGAGTCCTCGCTGCGCTGCGTCGCGAGCACGCGCGTGCCCGCGGCGAGGCGGCCGATGCGCTCGCCGTCGACGCATGCGTACGCGGCGGCCGACTCGGCGAGCGCGGCGGGGACGTCGACGACCGTCGCCCCGGCGGGGCGACCCACGAGGCCCGAGACGCCGATCGCCCCGCCGACGACCGCACCCGCGACGACGAGGGCGAGCCACGGCATCCACGAGAGCACCCCGCCACCCCAGCCCGGAGCGGTCGACGCGGCGACCGAGGTGCCGGAGTCACCGGACGCCAGCCGCGCACGGATGGCGTCGGCGACCCCGGCGGGGTCACCCGGTTCGGCCGCACGCCCGAGCGCGTCGCGCAGGCGGCTGTCGAGTTCGTCGAACTCAGCCATGGTGATCC
>CAMLMQ010000014.1 GCA_946481135.1 uncultured Microbacteriaceae bacterium | reverse complement strand
GCGCGGTTGATGAGCGCCCACTTGTGCATGTCGGCCCAGTCGACGAACGTCACCGCGATCCCCGTCTTGCCGGCGCGACCGGTGCGACCCGCGCGGTGCAGGTAGGTCTTCTCGTCCTCGGGGATCGTGTGGTTGATGACGTGCGTGACGTCGTTCACGTCGATGCCGCGCGCCGCGACATCCGTGGCGATCAGCACCTCCTTCTTGCCGGCCTTGAACGCGGCCATCGAACGCTCGCGCGCCTCCTGGCTCATGTCCCCGTGCACGGCGGCGGTGCTGAAGCCGCGGTCGCTGAGCTCCTCGACGAGCTTCTGGGCGGCGCGCTTGGTGCGGGTGAAGATGACGGTCTTGCCGCGGCCCTCGGCCTGCAGGATGCGGGCGACGACCTCGTCCTTGTCGAGCGAGTGCGCGCGGTAGACGACGTGCTTGATGTTCGCCTGGGTGAGGCCCTCATCCGGGTCGGTGGCGCGGATGTGGATCGGACGGTTCATGAACCGGCGCGCGAGCGCGACGATCGGCCCGGGCATCGTCGCCGAGAACAGCATCGTGTGGCGGGTCGCGGGGGTCTGCGCGAACAGCTTCTCGATGTCGGGCAGGAATCCGAGGTCGAGCATCTTGTCGGCCTCGTCGAGCACCATCTCGGAGACGTTCGCGAACGACAGCAGGCGCTGCCCGGCGAGGTCGAGGAGGCGCCCCGGCGTGCCGACGACGATCTGCGCGCCGGCCTTGAGCGCCTCGACCTGGCCTTCGTAGGCCTTGCCGCCGTAGATCGCGACGACCTTCGTCGAGCGCTTCGACGTGGCGAGCTCGAGGTCTTCCGCCACCTGCACGCACAGCTCACGCGTCGGCACGACGACGAGCACCTTGACACCGGGCTCGGGGTCGAGGCCGATGCGCTGGATGATCGGAAGGCCGAAGCCGAACGTCTTGCCGGTGCCGGTCTTGGCCTGGCCGATGATGTCCTGGCCGGCGAGCCCGAGCGGGATCGTCTGGGTCTGGATGGGGAACGGCTCGATGATGCCCTTCTCGGCGAGGGCGTCGACCATGTCCTGGTCGATGTTGAGATCACGGAAAGTCACAAGGAATACCTGTCTGCTGGCTCGTGCCCACGTACGCGGGGGATCGGGAGGATCCGGCGGCCGGTAGGCTGGTTTCGTGTTGGGCTGGCTGCGTCGTCGACGGATCCGCGCCCGGGGAGTGACTCGGCCGGTCCGATCGGAGGCCGTGGAGGCCACGCGCGTCGAACTCGCCGAACTCGCCCCCGACACGCAAGCCTACCTGGGTCAGCTCGCGTACCTGACTCTCGTGCTGTTCGAGAACCTCGGACGAGGCGCCGCCGTCGCCCCCACGGTGTCGGGCAAGAGCCGCCTCGGACGCGTCGCCGCCGAGGTGCTGGAGATCCACGAGGCGGTGCTCGCCGAACTCGAAACGCGCCGCATCGACCCCTCCGAGGCGATGGAGCCGAGCCGTGCCGGCCTCGACGACTTCCAGCGCCGCACGCAGGGCGACGACTGGCACGAGATCCTCATCACCTGCTACCTGACGTCGGGCTTCCTGCTCGACTTCTACGCCGGACTCGCCGCGGGCCTGCCCGGCGGTCTCTCCGATCGCATCTCGGCCCTGCTGTCGGATGACGACGCCGAAGACCTCCTCGTCGAGGAGCTGCGCGAGGCGCTCGACGGCAACCCGCGCCTCGCCTCCCGCCTCGCGATGTGGGGCCGCCGCCTCGTCGGCGACACGATGCTCGTCGCCCGCGCCGCCCTCGACATCGCCCACCGCGCCGACGGCGAGGAGCGGGTGGAGCCGATCTTCACCGAGCTGATCGCGGCGCACACCCGCCGCATGGATGCCCTCGGCCTGACGGCGTAGCCCCGAATGGGAGCGCTCGACGTCGTATTGAGGCGATTCGGCGTGCTCGCGCTCGTCCTCAGCCTGCCAGGGCTCGCCTTTCCGGTCTTCGCCTTGGTGCAGTACGGCGTCGGTGATGTCCCGACTTTCGCGGTCGTCGTGATCGTGATGGGGTTGACTGCTGCGTTCGGGCTGTATTTCGCTCTCGCTTACTTCACCTGGCGGGCTTTCCGTCGTCGAGCGGAGCGCACCCGCGCGCCGCACGCTGGCACCGTGGCTCGGCAACGTGACGCGGCAATGAGATCTGGGCGCGGAGCGCGGTCGCGGTCGGGTCTCGTGCTCGCGGTGGTGGGCCTCAGCGCCTTTGGTCTCGCCTGGCTCATGGCGCTGGTGGGTTTCTTCGTGCCCTCTCAACCTGAGGCGCCCCTTCTCGGAGTATTGACGGTACTCGTCCCGGGGGTACTTGCTGTCGCCGGTTTCGGTGTCGCGATAGCCGGGTTGGTGCTACTCGTCCGCGGCCGATGATCCGTGGGGGTTCACTGTTGGTGTGCTCGGCGTCGTGATGCCCTCGGCCTGACGGCGCAACGGGCGCCGCGTCCGGCCGTGAACTTCTCGTGTCGTAGCTAGCGGACAGAAGCGTCTGCCCGCTACCGTGAGGCAACTTTCGCACTGGGGCGAAGGGTCAGGGATCGCCGGAACGCGAGTTCCGGCCTGCGGGTCAGGGGACTTGCCGTGGGTGCTGGGTTCATTGTGCGTGTCGGTGTCGCCTCGGTGGCGGCTTTCGGGTTGGTGGCGTCGCTGCTGGTGCCCACGCAGTCGGCGCGGGCGGAGGTGAACCCCGACTCGTGGGGGATCCTCCCGGCCGTCGACTCGACACCGCCGTCGCCGGTGACGCCGTCGATCCCGGAGGGTGACTTCGCGTTCGACCCCGAGGATCTGTCGACGTCGGCGGGGCTCAGCGAGTCGGCCCTCACCGGCAAGGGACGCGCGCCGTCGCCGCTGGATCTGGACGATTTGGATGTCGAGAGCCTCCCGGTGCTGGAGCGGGACGAGTTCACGACCACGTACGACGTCCCCGGCCCCGGCCCCGGCGAGCTGATCTCGGTGAACGAGTATCCGCAGAATGTCTTGGTCGACGGTGATTGGGTCGCCGCGAATGGGCGCCTTGATCGAACGTCGGACGGTTGGGTGGGGGCTCGGCATCCGCTCAGTCCGACCTTTTCTCGCTCGGCTTCGGGCGCGATGACCGTCACGGACGGCGAGGTCACGATGTCGTGGCGGCTGATCGGTGCCGCGGACGTCGAAGGTTCAACGGCACGCCTTCGCAACGGTGACCAGACTCCGTTGCGGTATCGAGACGTGCTCGAGGGTGCTGATCTGGTCTACGAACTCGACGCCGCTGGGGTCAAAGAAGGCGTCGTGGTGAACGCGGCGCCCGACGAGGCTCCGACTTATCAATGGCTCGTGTCCGCCCCGGGCCTGACCGTCGAAGCCGATCAGTTCGGTGGCTTCGCGATTCTGGATGGCGAAGGAGAGGCGCGCTTCACTATCCCCACGCCGGTGATGTGGGACTCGTCTGGAGTTGAAGGGGAACGCGAAGCGGAGATGGTGACAGTGGCCGCGTCGGTCGAGAAGTCCGGCGCCGACTGGGTCCTGACCTTGCGGCCCGACTTCGCCTGGCTGACCGCCGCCGATCGGGTCTACCCGGTCACCGTGGACCCGCCCGTCAGCTACGGGGCAGGCACTCGCTACTCGTTCAAGTCAGATGGGACTGTCCAGTCCGGACTGACCTGGTTCGGTAACCCGTGGCAAGCGAACAAGTCGGTATTCTGGCGCGGTTTCGCCCGGTATGAGGGACTCGCGGGTCTGGCAGGTCACTACGTGACGGCTGCGGTGGTCGAGATGAACTACACGACCGGAACCGCGACATGCCAGACGGGTTACGTAGGGTCCGGATCGTCGAACCCCTACTTGGTTTCCCACTACGGGTCCGACATCTCGGCTTTCACGATGTGCAACGGGTACGCCTCTGCAAGTAACGGAGTCACGGATTCGCTTGACTCCACCATCGCGGCCTGGGTGCGCAATGGGACGTACTACAACTGGTTGGGGTTCAGGAGCCACTGGGAAGCGAACACCGGCTACTCCTACAAGGGTGCGAACACCTCCCTCTACGTGGTCTACCAGGGGTACCCGTCGGTGACCGGCGTTACCGGTGCGACTCCGACGGGTGGTGCGGCGCAGGCTGTGGCGCCGAAGATGCAGGCGACCGGCTCGACGAGCTCCGGAACGGCGCTGCAGTACCGCTACGAGTTCGAGGAGTTCACCGGCGCCGGTATCGGGAACGGGCCGGGGTCGTTCGCGAACATTGCCTACGACACCGGGTGGGTCAACGGCGGCGAGTTCCAGGTGCCGTCGAACAAGCTGCAGCCGAACAAGCAGTACCGATACCGCATCACGGTGCGTGACGGCTACGACGGATACCTCGGCAACAACACGCAGCGCACGGCGACGAACGCGAACTGGTGGTTCACGACGAATCAGGTGCCGATCGTGCCGCTCGGGTCGGTCGCACCTTCTGACGAAGAGGTCGTGGTCTCGCTCACGCCGGAGTTCTCGGCGCCGTATGCCGCTGACCCCGACAGCGCCGCGACGGTCACCTACAAGTACGTCGTCGGCACGGGTGCGGACGGTCGCACCGGCACGGTGGTGACGTCGGGGTGGATCACGCCGTCGTCGACGACTCCGGGGTCGCCGGTGACGTGGACGCCGCCCGACGGGTCGTTGCAGGACGGGGTGGCCTACACGTGGCGGCTGTGGGTGAACGACGGTGTCGACGAGTACGAGTCGGCGTGGCTCGGGCGGTTCACCGTGAACCGTCGGCTCGGTACGTCGGGGCCGTCGCCGTTCGATTCGGCAGGTCCAGCGACGGTGAACCTCGCGAGCGGCAACCTGGCGCTGAACTTCGCGTCGCCGACGGTGCCGACCATCGGCGGGCCCATGGGGATGAGCTTCTCCTATAACTCGTTGGCCGACCCGAACGCGAACGCGGGTCTCGTCGCGTCGTACTACAACGCCCTCAACCAGGGGCAGACCTCGACGACGACGTTCGACTTCGTGGGCCGTACGCCGGTGCTCACACAGACGGTGCCGACGATCGGCTTTATCGAGCCGGGGAAGCTGGCCCCTGCGGTTCCGGCCGACTACTGGCTCGGCCAGTGGAAGGGTTTCGTGAACGTTCCGACCTCCGGCAGCTACACGTTTGGCGTGATCCGTGACGACGGGGCGAAGGTCGACATCGGCGGCACGACGGTGCTGAACCAGTGGACCACTTCCGCGCCGTCGGGTGTGCAGTGGGGATCGGCGTCGTCGCTCACCGCAGGCACCGCGGCGGCGCTCGAGGTGTCCTACTACGATGCGGTCGGCGACGCCCGTCTGGAGCTGTGGGTCAAGGGTCCCGGGCTCCCAGCGGCCGGCATCCCGGTGCCGGCGGACTGGTTCACCAAGACGGTGCAGTACCTGCCCGGCGGGTGGTCGAACTCGGGTCCGATCAATGGCGCGGGCGGGTTCTACACGCTCGCGACGAAGACGAGCACGACCGTGACGGTGACCGACGTCACGGGCGCCGTGCACACCTACACCCGCAAGAGCGACGGCGGCTACACCCCTCCGGCGGGGGAGTACGGCATCCTCTCGCTGGATGCGGCGGGCCAGGTGACGCTTGACGACGGAGGCACCGTCTACCAGTTCGACGCGGCCGGCAAGGTGACGTCGGTGACCACGCCGCAGGATGCGAAGAAGCCCGCCACGCCGGTCGTGCAGTACCGGGCGAACGGCGTGCCGAACCTCATCGCCGACCCTGTCGCGGGTGGCACGGCGCGCAAGGTGCAGTTCGTCTACGGTGGCGACCTCGTCACCGATTCGTCGCTCGGCTTGGGGCTGCTGGATGGCGACCTCGGTCTGAGCGCGTGCGGTCCGGTGCCGACCGGGTACGACCCGGCGCCTCCCGGGTTCCTGTGCCGCATCGTCTACCCCGGACATGTGGAGGGTGCCGCGGACACGACGCGGCTGCTGTACGAGGACGGCCTGCTCGCCGGGATCGTGAACCCCGGTGGTGCGCAGGTGCGTTTCGGCTACACCGATGACCGCATCACCCACGTGTGGGATGCGCTCGTGAACGACTGGATCAGCGCCGACCCCGGCACGCGCTCGACCACCGACGAGGTCGCGACGGTGTTCGACTACGACGGCGACGGCCGGCTCGCATCCGTCACGTCTCCCGCACCCGACGGGGCGACCGCGTCGCTGCGGCCGCAGAAGACCTATGACTACGACTCCGGCACGACGCACGTGGATGTGACGGGCCTCGACCTGTCGGCGGCCCCGGTGGGGGCGCACGCGAGCACCGTGACCTATGACGCGGCGTGGCGGGCCACCTCCAGCACGTCGCCGCTCGGGTTGACGTCGTCGCAGACGTGGAGCGCGAAAGACCAGCTGCTGTCGGCGACCGACCCGCACGGGTTGATGACGACGAAGATCTACGACGCGTTCACGAACCTCGCGACCGACAGCTACGGACCCGCGCCGGTGTCGTGCTTCGGCACCGACCGACGACCCGTGTTGGGCTGCCCCATCGACGTCGCGCACACGAGCACCGGCTACGACCAGGGCATGCAGGGCCTCAACGTCGCGTACTTCGGCACGAACAACCTCTCCGGTCGCCCCGTCGACTTCAGCCTCGGGCTGACCGGCGGCACCGGCATGCTCGGCTCGCGCAACTGGGGCACGGCGTCGCCGACCGCGAGTGTGCCGGTCGACAACTTCTCGCTGCGGATGTCGGGCATCCTGACGTTCCCCACCGCGGGCAACTACCAGTTCCGGATGACTCTCGACGACGGCGGCCGGCTGTATCTCAACGAGGATCTGCTCATCACCGACATGGTCGCCGACGGCACGGTGTCGACCCTGGTCAGCCCGGTCATCCCCGGTGTCGCCGCGGGTGAACGCAAGCGGATGCGGCTGGAGTTCTTCGAGCTCGCGAGCGGCGCAGCCATCACCCTGCAGTGGGCGCGGGACGGGGGCGCATGGGAGAGCATCCCCGACTCGGCGCTGACGCCCGACTACGGTCTCGCCACGTCGACGACGGTTCACGACGCGGTGCCGGCGAGTTCGGGCCTGCCGTCGAACCTGGTCACGCCGCTGACGACGGCGACCGGGTATGGCGCGGCCCCGTGGTTCGGGATGCCGACGACGTCGACGGTCGACCCGGGCGGGTTGGCGCTGACGACGACCACTGAGTACGAGGGAGCGACGACGGCGGCGAACAGCTGGCTGCGTCGCACGACGCGCACGATGCCGTCCGGTTCTCCCGCGACGACGACATCCGCGTACTACGGCGACACCGAGACGCTCGGCTCCGCGGTGTGTGGGGTGCCCGCCGGCACGAAGCAGAACGGCTTCCTGAAGTCGATGACGTCCCCCACTCCGGCGTCGGATTCGGCGGTGGTGACCTACTACGTCTACGACGCGCTCGGTCGCACGGCGGGCACGAAGCGTGGCACGGATGCGTGGTCGTGCGTGACCTACGACGCCCGAGGCCGGGTGGTGCAGAGCGACTTCGCCGCGTTCGGCACGACGGCGGCGCGGACCGTCGTGAACGACTACGCGGTGGGCGGGAACCCGTTGGTGACCTCCGTCACCGACCCGGCGGGCACGCTGACGACGACGGTGGATCTGCTGGGTCGCACGGTGGAGAGCGTCGACGTGTACGGCACGGTCACGACGCCGACGTATGAGGATCGCACCGGCCGTGTCCTGGCGACCGAGGTGGATCCGGCGGGGTCGTCGCCGGCGGTGGTGCAGGAGTTCGGGTATGACCCCGACGGCAAGGTCGAGTGGGTCGAGGTCGGCGGGGTCGTCGTCGCCGATCCCGAGTACGCGTCGACGCAGTTGTTGGAGTCGATCGAGTACCTCAACGGCACTCGATTGGATGCGGTGGCCCGCAACCCGCACACGGGGTCGACGGACGGGATCACGTGGGCGTTCCCGGGTTCTGACCCCATTCCGCACCCCGCGGTCGAGGTGTACGCCGGCGGGTTCGAGTCGGGTGCCGATTCGTGGGCGGCGGGTGCCGACGACACGGCGGCTGCGACCACGACGGTGGCCCGTACGGGGTCGGCGGCGCTGGAGACGGCGACCACGGACCCTGCCGGGGGCGCGGTGACCGCGACGCGCGAGGTGATGGGTCTCACGGTCGGGCGCGACTACACGGTGTCGGCGTGGGTGAACGCGGACACTGCTGTGGGGGTGTCGGATCTGACCGTCGGTGTCGACGGTGTCGGTGCGTCTGCTCCGGCGGCCGCGAGTTCGGGATGGGTGGAGCTCACCTACGGGTTCACCGCTACCGCGACCGCCCACGATGTCGTCGTCGGCTACACGGCCGCCGACGATGCGGGGTCGGTGGTCGCGTGGGATGACGTGACGGTGACGCAGGATGCCTGGGTCGAGGTGGCGGTGCCGGCGTCGACGGTGTCGGATGCGGTGGTGCGGTCGCAGTCGGGTCGGATCATCCAGAACACGCTCACGGACAGTGTGTCGGCGGGGTCGGAGGTGTCGTCGTATCGGTTCGATGGGGCGGGGCGGTTGGTGGAGGCGTCGATTCCGCATCACACCCTGTCGTACGGGTATGGCACGGCATCCTGTGGGGTGGCGGATGCGGGGAAGAACGGTAACCGCACCTCGTTCACGGACGTGCATGCCGGGGTGGGGACGACGTCGGTGGCGTACTGCTACGACAACGCGGACCGGTTGACCGGCACCACGGTGACGGGTGCTCCGGTGGGGGCGTCGCCGGTGGCGGGTGGGAATCTGACCGCGACGGGTCCGGGTGCGTCGTTGGGGTATGACTCGCATGGGAACACGTCGACGTTGGCGGATCAGCAGCTCACCTATGACGTGGCGGATCGTCATGTGGGTACGACGCTCACGGATGGGACGTCGATCTCGTACGTGTTGGATGCGTCGGGTCGGATGGTGGCGCGGACGGTGTCGGGGTCTGCGGGTGGGGTCGATGATGGCACGATCCGGTATCTGGCCGGGGGTGCGATCGCCGACGACACCGGGGCGGTGCTGCAGTGGGTGGTGTCGTTGCCGGGTGGGGTGAGTCTCACTCTCGACGCGTCCGGGGACCCGGATGTGTGGGGATACCCGAATCTGCATGGGGATGTGATCGTCTCCGCGGATGGTGAGGGGTTCCGGGTGGGGGAGCGGGCGGTGTATGACCCGTTCGGTCAGCTGATCGACACGGTCACGTGGGAGATCGGTACGACGTCGGCGGATGATGCGATCCCGGATCTGCTGGTGGGGGATGCTGACTTCGGGTGGGTGGGTAAGCATGGGAAGTTCACCGAACGGCAAGGCTCCATCCACACCATCGCGATGGGTGCGCGACTGTATGTGCCGGCGTTGGGCAGGTTCCTGGAGGTGGACCCGGTCGAAGGGGGTGTGACCAACGCGTACGACTACCCCGCCGACCCGGTGAACGTGTTCGACCTCAGCGGGATGTGTTCTTGGGACCCGACTTGTGGAAGCGCCCAGGGGCTGGGCGCGGGCTCGGTCAACTGCGTCAGCTGGACGGGCTATAGCGACTGTACGTTTACCCCGCCGACGGCTGAAGAGACAGAGCGTGCCATGGTGACGCTCTTCGTCCTAAGCCTCCTGATTCCCGGGCCCAAGGGCGGGTCGATTCCGTTGCGCCCAGCCACAGGAGAGGGCCTCCTCGTCCCAGGCCCGTGGGCCGGACCTTCAGTGGTTGCGACGTCTACCGGACGGGCGACGTCTCAGCAGCAAAGGCTGCTCAATGAAATCGGGCAGTGCCACTCTTGCGGCGCAACAAGCGCCGGCACTCGATCTGGCAACTTTGTGGGAGACCATCAGCCTCCTACAAGCATCGCCGCACCCGGGCAGGCACAGCGGCTTTACCCGCAGTGCCTGTTGTGCAGTCGAAATCAAGGTCTGTACTTGGCCAAGATCCTGAAAAGTAGGTCAGGAGGAGGTGGCGGTCGGTAGCGTGGAGAACCGCTTGTCTTGCCCCATCGGAATCGGGAAGAAGGGAGTCCTGGGTGCCGCTACTTGGAGCGCTCGATTTGGAGTTCGACTGGGGCGTGGCGCTGCTGAAAGACCCCCACTCTGACGAAGACCCACCCGAGTTCGACTCATTACAGCAATCGGTGACGTCCGCGGGTTCCGCCATGGCGATCGCAGTGCGCCACGGTGACGAGGGTCAGACGTCCGTCAGGGTGTTCTCGGAGCCGCATCCGCCGACCGGTGAGTGGGTGTATGGGGGGACGATCTTGACATCGAGCGGGACGCTATTGCTCTCCGACGCTCTCGGCATCAACACCGTTGAGTTCGCAGTGAGCCCTGGCGTGCACAAGGTCAGCGTGCACGTAGACGACCCGATCGAACCTACGAACGTGGAGATCGTTATAGGCACTGCCTAGCTCGACCCGATGCTGGGACCGCCGCCATGGCCGAGCTCGACGGGTCGACTCTGGCGGATCAGCAGCTCACGTATGACGTGGCGGATCGTCATTGCTATTTCTGGCGCTCACCTCGTGTTTCTGGGCTGATCGGGGCGCGGTCGCGAACGATGTCGCGATCCGTACCAGCGAGGACGCGTTGGAGGTCCTTCTGTGTCGAGACATCGTGGCGACTTTCGCGCTGATGGAGGACCGACGTCCCGGCGGGCAATGGATTCCTTTCGTGGAGTATGAAGGTGATCCGCTGTCGTTTGAGGCTGGCGGTGTGATTTCGTTGTCCCGAACCGGCCCGTTCGCGGTCGCCGCCGAGCCGACGCTGGTACCCGGGGCCGAGATCGCGATTCAGCTCGGCGCGAGGGATGCGGACGTCATCGATTCGCTCTTCGTGGTCCCCAGCGACGGGTTGTCGGCGGAGCTCTGGTTGAAGCCGGATGGCCTCTCCTCCGCCTCACCATGCGAAGGCGATGCTCGCGGGGAGCGGGAGAGCACGGTGCTTCACCTCTCCGAAGCGTCCCGCCAGCAGACCCTGCGGGCGGCCACCAATTTACTGTCGCCGCTCGTCCACGAAACGCCGCGCCACTTCGCGCATGGCTCGTCATGTCTGCTGCGGGCGCGGTCCCAGGCGGCTTCCTCGGGGTGATCGGGGTGTCCCAGATTGTGGGGTCAACACGATTCGCCCACCTGGACACTCCGAACGTCGTCATCGGCTACGTCGCCTACTGCGTTCTGGTTGGCCTGATCTCGGCGGCGTGCGTCGGCGTTGCTCCTCTGTGGATCTCTTCGACCCGGAGCATGGCGAACCGACCGCGCTTGCGGCTACTACCTGCACCCGTCGCCCGCATTATCGGCTCGGTCGTCGTCGGTGTTCTCGTGCTCGCTACTCATGCGGGGGAGCCCACGACAGAGTACGCCGCCGCGATCGGCGCATGGGTCGGGGTC
Organism: uncultured Microbacteriaceae bacterium; assembly: GCA_946481135.1. The sequence goes on along the minus strand of CAMLMQ010000014.1, from coordinate 19,595 downwards.
GGGGGTTACTGTCGACCTGTTCTTGGCGGTGCGGCGACCTCGCGAACAGCGCGCGGAGTGATGGCGTGGGTCGGTAGGTATGGCGGTTGACCGAATGACGTGGGGCGACTCGCGCACGGCGATGGGTGCGCGAGTCGCTCAGCCTCGACACGAACGCTTCTTGCTGCGATTCTCATCCGGATGACTCGTATGCGCGTTGCTTTCCTGGTGACGATTTGTGTATCCATTGCGACGTTCTTCGCCGTGAATGTGCCACCTCTGTCACAGGTTCGTGTGCCGCTCGACGGGGGAAACGCATTCGTACCCTCGTCCTTCGGGAGCGGAGTGGCAGTCACATTGGCTGCGTTCGCCATCGGTGTCGCCGTATCGACGCTCCCCACGTTGGTGCGCCGTGATCGAGTCGCTTCCCGTCTGGGTTCGGGCGGAGTCGTCTTCATGGTGCAGCGCACGCCAGAACTGGCCGCGCTGCTGCCCGGCATCCCTCTTCTTACGCCAGTTGTGGCTTCTCCGGAGCACTTGACGTTCTGGGCGAGTTCTGCGCAACCACGCCACATCTCGGCCCGCGAGATTCGAGACTGGCGCTTGAGTCCGAGAGGGTACAGAGGCCGCATTCCGACCTTGGATTTCCGGTTCTCGGCAATGGGCAAGGATCAGTGGGTCCCGATTGTCGTGGCCAGGCAGGGCTGGGAGATCGCGGCGGAAAGGCGTGAAGACACGCTCGAAGAACTTCGTGATCGCCTGTCGACCGTCCTGCCAGCGTCAACGGGCAACTGAGCGACCGTCCGTGTGGGTGCTCGGCTGGGCGCACACCGTTGGCGTGAGGACATCGACGAGCAGAGCCGAGGCGCCTAGGTGAGCAACGCGCGATATGGTCCGACCGTGGTCGACGAACTCTTTCTCGTGAAGGAGCGGGCTTGATGGAACAGTCGGGTGCCGCGGTTGGCGCGCAGGCCAAGCTCCGGGGGCCAACAGCGCACGGAATCGCCCGCGTCGGACTGGTCCTCGGGTCCTGCGCGATCGCCCTTGTGGGAAGTGTCGTCAGGTGTCCTCGCGGGAACGGCGTTCATCCTGATCGGCCTCGTCGGACTCTTCATCGCCGCGGTCGAGCGGGCCCGCTAGTTCGGCAGCGAGTCGACCCGCCGCGGCTGCCGCGACCTGGACTCAGACCTTGCCGGCGGCGAGGAGGTGCAGCGCGTGCGCGTCGGAAGCCTGGCGACGACGCGATACGACGAGGGCGACGACCGCCGAGGTCATGACGGGTGCGGTGAGGGAGGCGACCCACAGCCACGGGTTGTCGAAGGCGAACCCGAGCCACAGCATCCCGACCCACACGACGAGGGTGGTGATGGCGGCGACGGCCGGGAGCAGGGCGACGCCGTAGGTGGTGCGGCCGGGCAGGATGTAGCGCAGCAGCACGCCGAGACCGGCTCCGATGACGGTGGCGTAGATGAGCTCCACGGGGGTAGTCCGGGGGCTAGGCGACGAAGCCGACGCGGCGGGTCGACTCGCTGCCGACCTCGAGGTACGAGAACGACGCGGTGGGCACGATGTAGAGCTTGCCCTTGTCGTCGGTGAGGCGGATGAACTTCGCGTCGGAGTCCAGCGCGGCGGCGACGACCTTCTCGACCTCCGCCGGGGTCTGCGACGACTCGAAGCTCAGTTCACGCGGGGAGTTGGCGATGCCGATGCGAATGTCCACGCTCCGAGAGTACCGGCGCGACGCGACGCCGACCGCGCGGTTCGCCGGGGGCGGAACGGCCGCGCCCGCACCCGGGATGCGGGGTCGGGGGATGCGGATACCGTCGATTCAGTGACTGGGCTGGGCTTCGAACGCGGCGCGTCGGGTGACGCGGCGCCGCACACGCTCGACCCGTCGCAGGCGGCCGTCGTGGCGCTGCCCGACGACGCCTCGGCCGCGGTGCTCGGAGCGGCGGGGTCAGGCAAGACGACGACGATCGTCGAACTCGTGGCCGACCGCATCCTCACCCGGGGGTGGCAGCCGCGCTCGGTGCTCGTGCTCACGTCGGCGCGCACGTCGGCGGCGCGGCTGCGCGACCGCATCGCGGTGCGGCTCGGGGTGCCGACCGACGGGCCGCTCGCCCGCACGGCGCCGTCGCTCGCGTACGAGATCGTCGGGGTCGACGCCCGCGCCGCGGGTCGCACGCCGCCGCGGCTGCTCACGGGAGCCGAACAGGATGCCGACATCGCCGCGCTGCTCGACGGTCACCTGCAGGCGGGGGGCGGCCCCGAATGGCCCGATCCGCTCACGCCCGAGGTGCGGGCGACGGCGCGGTTCCGGGCGGAGCTGCGCGACCTCTTCGCCCGCGCGACCGAGCAGGGCATCGGGCCGGCGCGGCTCGCCGCGCTCGGGCGCGAGACGAGCCGCCCGGAGTGGGTCGCGGCGGCGGAGTTCTTCGACGAATACCTCGACGTCGTCGCGGGCGCCCGCGAGGAGCAGCGCGACCCGTCGGAGCTCGCCCGGCTCGCGGTCGCCGTGCTCGACGGCGGGGGTGGGGGAGAGCGGATCGACGGGCTGCGGCTCGTCGTCGTCGACGACCTGCCGGAGGCGACCGAGGCGACGCTCGGGCTGCTCGCCGCGCTCGCGCGCCGCGGCATCCCGGTCATCGCGTTCGGCGACCCCGACGTCGCCGCGAACGCGTTCCGCGGGGGCGAACCGGATGCGCTCGGGCGGCTCGCGTCGGTGCTCGGCGTGCCCGGCATCCCGACCCTCGTGCTCGACCGGGCGCACCGGCCCAACGCGCCACTGCGGGCGTTCACGGCGACCGTCACCCAGCGCGTCGGGGCCGCCGCGGCGGGGGCGCAGCGCCGCGCGGTCGCCGAGCGCGAACCCACCGACAGCCCGCCCCTCGCCCGCCCTGCGCTGGCCCGAATCGAGGGACCGACGGCCGCCCGCACGGCCGCGATCATCGCCCGCGCGCTGCGCGAGGAGCACCTGCTGCACGGCGTGCCGTGGCGCCGCCTCGCGGTGATCGCGCGGTCGGGGGCGAGCGTGCCGGCCCTCGCCCGCGCCCTCGCGCTCGCCGAAGTGCCCACCCGCACCGCCGGGGGCGGCACGGCCCTGCGCGACGACGCCGCCGCGCGCGCCCTGCTCGCGGTCGTCGAGACGGGACTCGGGCGCCGCGAACTCGACGCGGCCCTCGCCGCCGAACTGCTCACCGGACCGTTCGGCGGCCTCGACCCGATCGGCCTGCGGCGGCTGCGGCTCGCGCTGCGCACCGAGGAGGCGGCCGCGGGCGGGATGCGTCCGAGTGGCGAGCTGCTCGTCGAAGCCCTCTCGGCCCCCGGCCGGTTCGCGACCCTCGACCTCGGGGTCGCCCGCACGGCCGAGCGGCTCGCGGGCACCCTCGAGGCACTCCGCACCGCCCCGCCGACGGCGACCGCGGAGGAGCTGCTCTGGCTCGCCTGGGAGCGTTCGCGCCTCGCCGGCCCGTGGCGCGCCCAGGCGCTCGGCGGCGGGGTCGCGGCGGCGGAGGCGAACCGCGACCTCGACGGCATCGTCGGGCTGTTCGCCGCCGCGAAGCGCTTCGCCGAGCACCGCACCGACGCCCCCGCCGCGTCGGTCTTCTTCGACGAGCTGCGGGATGCCGAGGTGAGCGAGGACCTCATCGCCCCCACCCGCATGGACGACGCCGTGCTCGTCACGACCCCGTCGGGCGCCGTCGGGCTCGAGTTCGACACCGTCGTCGTCGCGGGGCTGCAGGACGGGGCGTGGCCGAACCTCCGCCCGCGCGGCTCGCTGCTCGCCCCGCAGGCCCTCGCCCGAGCCGCGGCGGGGGACGATGCGACCCCCCTCGACGAGCGCCGCCTCGTGCTCGACGACGAACTGCGGATGTTCGCGCTCGCCGTCTCGCGCGCGCGCGACCGCGTGATCCTCGCGGCGGTCGTGAACGACGACGAGGCGGGCAGCCCGCTGCTGCAGCTGCTGCCGCCCGACGCGCCGCTGCTCACCGACGCGTCGCCGCTCACCCTGCGCGGGATGACGGGGCGCCTGCGCCGCATCCTCACCTCCCGCGGGGTGGACCGGCGCACCCGGGATGCCGCGGCGGCGACCCTCGCGCGGCTCGCCGCCGACGGCATCCCCGGGGCGAGCCCCGACGAGTGGCACGGGCTGCTGCCGCCCACGACCGACGCGCCGCTCTTCGCGGACGTGCCCGTGCCGGTGTCGCCGTCGCGGCTGGAGCGCTTCGAGGAGTCGCCGCTCGACTGGTTCCTCGAGACGGTCGGCGGGTCGAGTTCGACGACGCTCATGGATGTCGGCACGATCCTGCACTGGGCGATGGAGACGGCGCCGTCGCCCGACGCCGACGCGGTGTGGGCGCGCGTCGAGGAGCGCTGGGGCGAGCTGCTGTTCGAGAGCCCGTGGCTCGCCGAGCACCACCGGCGGGCGGCGCGTGTGCTCGCCGACGGCATCGCGGCGTACCTCGGCGACTTCGCCGCCGGCGGCGGCACCCTCGTCGGCGCCGAGAAGGAGTTCACCCTCGACGTCGACAGGGCGCGGGTGCGCGGCGCGATCGACCGGGTCGAGCGGGGCCCCGACGGGTCGGTCGTCATCGTCGATCTCAAGACCGGCAACCCGATCACGGCGCAGGCGAAGATCGACGCCACCGCGCAGCTCGGTGCCTACCAGCTCGCCTACCGCGCGGGGCTGCTCGACCCCGTGCTCGACGAGCTCGGCGCGCACCGCGCGGGCGGCGCGAAGCTGCTGTACGTCAAGTCGGGCGTGGGCGGCAAGAAGTACCGCGAGGCGGTGCAGGCGCCGCTCGACGACGACGGGCTCGAGGCGTTCCGCGAGCGCATCCGGCAAGTCGCGATCGGGATGGCGGCGGCCTCGTTCGAGGGCGTGCTCGAGGTCGGCGGATACGGGCTCGGCGCCGTGCCCGAGCTGCGGCTGCACCGGGTGGGGGCGGTGTCGGGTGACTGACCTCTCTGGGGTCCGCTACAGCGCGATCGACCTCGCCGAGGCGCTCGCGAGCGTGCGCGGCAAGCCCGTGCCGCATCCGACGCCGCAGCAGCGCGCCGTCATCGAGGCGCCGCTCGCCCCCGCGCTCGTCGTGGCGGGCGCCGGCTCGGGCAAGACCGAGACGATGGCGAACCGCGTGCTCTGGCTGCTCGCGAACGGGCTCGTCGAGCCCGCGCAGGTGCTGGGCCTCACCTTCACGCGCAAGGCGGCCGGCGAGCTGCAGCACCGCATCCGCGAGCGCATCGCCGAGTTGGATGCCGCGGGCCTGCTGCCCGAGCGCGACGTGTTCGACGCCCCCGAGGTCGGCACCTACAACGCGTTCGCGAACAAGCTGTACCGCGACTCGGCCATCCTGCTCGGCCGCGAGGGCGACGCGCCCGTGCTCGGCGAGGCGGCGGCGTGGCAGCTCGCGCGCGGGGTCGTCACGCGCAGCCGGGATGAGCGCCTCGCGACGCTCGGCAAGAACCTCGACCCGCTCACGAAGGCCGTGCTCGCCGTCGCGCGCGGCGTCGCCGAGCACGCGGGCGACCTCGACGAACTGCGCGCCCTCGCCGCCCGGCTCGGCGCGCTCGAGGAGCTGCCGACGAACGACCCGCCCGACCGCTTCGAGCGTCTGGATGCCGTCGAGCTCGCCCGCAACCTCGGGGCGCTCGGCGTGCTCGCCGACCTCGCCGCCGAGTACGAGGCCGAGAAGGTGCGGCGCGGCGTCGTCGAATACGCCGACCAGGTGGCGCTCGCGCTGCGCATCGCGCAGAAGCAGCCCGCGACCGGGGAGGCGCTGCGCGAGCAGTACCGGGTCGTGCTGCTCGACGAGTACCAGGACACCTCGGTCGTGCAGACCCGGCTGCTCGCCGAGCTGTTCGGCGGCACGCCCGTCATGGCGGTCGGCGACCCCAACCAGTCGATCTACGGCTGGCGCGGTGCGAGCGCGGCGAACCTCGACCAGTTCGCGTCGCTCTTCGGCGCCGACGCCCGGTTCGCCCTGTCGACGTCGTGGCGCAACGGCACCGGCATCCTCGCGGCGGCGAACGAGCTCGTCGCGCCGTTCGCGGGGCGGGGCGTGCCGGTCGAACAGCTCGTCGCGTCGCCCGCGGCGACGCACGCGCCCGTCGAGGTGGTGTTCCCCGAGACGGTGGCCGAGGAGGCCGCCGCCGTCGCCGAGTGGTTGGGCGCGCGCATCCGCGTGGAGCCGGGGGGGACCCCGCCGAGCGCCGCGATGCTGCTGCGCACGCGGGCGACGCAGCCGTACTTCCTCGCGGCGCTGCGGGAGCGCGGCATCCCGTTCCACGTGCTCGGCATCGGCGGGCTGCTCGCCGAACCCGAGATCGCCGACCTCGTGTGCGTGCTGCGTGCGCTCGACGACCCGGCCGCCGGCATCGAGCTGCTGCGCGTGCTCGCCGGATCGCGGTGGCGCGTCGGCGTCGCCGACCTCTACGCCCTCAACCGGCTCGCCGCGTGGCTGCGCGCCCGCGACCACACCCAGCGGCAGCACGACGACGAGGTGCGCGCGATCCTCGCGACGGCCGTCGCGCCGGGGGAGGGCGGCTCGATCGTCGACGCGCTCGACTTCCTCGCGACCGCGCCCGACGGGCACGTCGCCCTCGAGGGGTTCAGCGACGCGGGACTGCCGCGGCTCAAGGATGCCGGCGCGACCCTCGCGCGGCTGCGGGCGCGCACGCGGCTCGACCTGCCCGACCTCGTCGCGCTCGTCACCCAGGAGCTGCGGCTCGACGTCGAGGTCGCCGCGAACGAGCACCGCGTGCTCGGCACCGCGAACCTCGACGCCTTCGCCGACGCCCTTGCGGGGTATCTGGCGATCGCCGAGGTCGCGACGCTCACCGGGTTCCTCGCGTGGCTGCGCGAGGCCGAGCTGCGGGAGGACCTGTCGCCGCGCCCCGAGCCGCCCGAGCCGGGCACCGTGCAGGTGCTCACGGTGCACGGTGCGAAGGGGCTCGAATGGGATGCCGTCGCCGTGCCGCGGATGGTGACCGACGAGTTCCCCGCGCGACCCCGGGAGGGCTACCTCGGCTGGCTCGGGTTCGGGCAGTACCCGTGGCCGCTGCGCGGCGACGCGGCCGAGCTGCCCGCGTTCGACGGGGTCGCGGCGACGACCCGCAAGGAGCTGCTCGCCGCGCGCGACGCGTTCAAGGAGGGGGTGCGCCGCCGCGCGCTCGACGAGGAGCGCCGCCTCGCCTACGTCGCCGTCACCCGCGCCCGGCACGCGCTGCTGCTGTCGGGGTCGTTCTGGGCGACGCAGGCGAAGCCGCGCGAGGCGTCGGTGTTCCTGCGCGACCTCGCCGCCGCGGGCCTCGTGCCCGAGCCGCCGACGGCATCCGTACACGAGGAGAACCCGCTCGGCGACGACCTCGAACGCCTCGTCTGGCCGCTCGACCCGCTCGGCTCGCGCCGCCCCGCCGTGGAGTGGGCGGCGGAGGCCGTGCGGGCCGCCGAGCCCGCGCTCGCGGGGCCGTGGGCGCGCGACGTCGAACTGCTGCTCGCCGAGCGCGCCGCCCGGGCCGCCGCCGAGACGGTGCCGATCCCGACGCGCGTTCCGGCTTCCCGATTCCACGACTACGTCACCGAACCCGACCGCGTCGCGGGGGAGCTGCGGCGCCCGATGCCCGAGCGGCCATTCTCGGCGACCCGGCTCGGCACCCTCTTCCACGCGTGGGTCGAGCAGCGGTTCGGCTTCGGCACGGGCGCGGAGGAGCTCGACGCGCTCGCCACCGAGACGGATGCCGGGGCCGAGGCGGTGGGTGCGGAGCTGGAGGCGCTGCGGGCCACCTTCGAGGCATCGGAGTGGGCGCGGCGCAAACCCCGGGAGGTCGAGCGCGAGATCCACCTGCCGTTCGACGACCGGGTCGTGATCTGCAAGATCGACGCCGTCTACGACGAACCCGACGGCCGGGTGCTCATCGTCGACTGGAAGACCGGCAGCGCTCCGAAGGACGCCACCGATCTCGAGCGCAAGCAGCTGCAGCTCGCGCTCTACCGCCTCGCCTACGCGCGGTGGGCCGGCATCCCCGAGACCGACGTCGACGCGGTGTTCTACTTCGTCGCCGAGGATCGGGTGCTCGCCCCCGACCGCATCGACTCCGAGGAGCAGCTGCTCGCCCGATGGCGGGCCGCGACCTCGCCGGTCGTCGAGTAGCGGAGCGTGTCGAGACGCAGGCGTAGGCTAGACGCCGAAAGGGGGACACGGTGAGTCTCGGCGGCAGCGACCCGGCTCTCACCGCGCCGATCCCGATCCAGCCCGGCCGCACCGCCGGCCGCGACGTCGTCGCGATCTTTCGCATCCGCAACTTCCGCCTCTCGGTCGCGTCGATCTTCTTCTCGTCGATCGCGATGTGGATGGCGCGCATCGCCGTCGACTGGCTCATGCTCGAGCTCACCGGCAACCTCGCGCTCGTCGGCCTCGCCGTGACGCTGCAGTTCGGCCCGACGCTGCTGCTCGGCGCGTTCGCCGGCGTCGTCGCCGACCGGTTCTCGCGACGCGGGATCGTGCTGCTCACGCAGACGGTCGCGTTCCTCGGCAGCGCGACGCTCGCCCTGCTCGCCATCCTCGGAGCCGTCGAGGTGTGGCACGTCTACCTCGTCGCCGCCGTCTCCGGCGTCGCGGGGGCGCTCGAGGGTCCCGCCCGCGCGGCGCTCATCGGGCAGCTCGTCGACCCCGCACGTCTGCGCACGGCGGTCAGCATCAACGCCTCGACGTTCCACATCGGCGGCCTCGTCGGACCGGCGGTGAGCGGCATCCTCATCGGTGTCGTCGGGTCGGGGTGGTCGATCGCCGGCAGCGCCCTCGCGACCGTCGTGAGCGTGCTGTGCTTCGCCGCGTTCCGCACCGCCGACCTCTCGGCCGTCGCCCGCCCCGCGGAGGGGGCCGGCGGCGTGCGGGTGGCGCTGCGCTACATCCGCCGCAAACCGACGATCCTCTGGCCGATGGTGCTGCTCGCGTTCGTCGCGACGTTCGGGATGACGCTGCCGGTGCTCTTCACCGCCGCGGCCGCGGAGGGCGGGTTCGACACCGGATCGGAGGGCTACGGGCTCTACACCTCCCTGGCCGCGGTCGGTGCGGTGCTCGGCGCGCTCGCCTCGGCGCGGCGCAAGACCCTGCGCCTGCGGTCGATCGCGCTGCTCACCGGCGCCTACGGGCTCGCGATCGTGCTCGGCGGCCTCGTGCCCGTCTACGGGGTCTTCCTCGCCGGCATCGTCGCGCTCGGGATCTTCCGCCTGCTCTTCGCGACGGGCGCCGAGTCGATGGTGCAGCTCTCGACGAACGGGAGCATCCGCGGCCGGGTGATGGCCGTCTACATGGTGATCCTCATGGGAGGGCAGGCGGCGGGCGGCGTGATCGTCGGCTGGATCGCCGAGGTGCTCGGGATGCAGGCGGCCTTCGCGGTCGCGGGCGGGATGCCACTGCTCGCCGCGCTCGTCGTCGCCGTCATCCTCGCGCGCCGGCACCAGCTCACGCTCAAGGTGAACCTGCGCGACTTCCGGCGGGTGGTGCGCATCGTGAAGCGCCCGAAGGCGGCCCCGGGGTCGACGCCGCGGATCCCACCCCCGGTCGAGCTTTAGCGGCGCGCGAGGCGCGTGAGGTAGAGGCGCAGCAGCCGCGGCACGACGACGTAGACCGCGAGCGGCACGACGACGACCGTGAGCACGAGGGCGCGCAGCACGGGATGCCAGGTGTCGGTGAACGGGTTCATCGCGGTCATGCCGAGGGCGACGAGCGGGAAGATCGCGACCCACGTGACGACGGCGCGCACGTGGACGGAGGGGACCGCGGGGGCGGCGGGCGTCTCGGTGGGGCCGGCGGGGGCCGCGGTGGGGTCGATCATCCGAATCTCCAACTAATCGGTTGCAACTTTTCAGTTGGAATCTAGTGCCCGTGACGCCAATCTGCAACTGAATAGTTGGAGCCGCCTAGGATGGCGGACATGGCGTGGGACACCGAGCGCACGCGCCGCCTGCTGCTCGAGGCGGCCGCGCAGGAGTTCAGCGAGCACGGATTCTCCGGCGCCCGTGTGGACCGCATCGCCGAGGCCGCCGGGGTCAACAAGGAGCGCATCTACTCCTACTTCGGCAACAAGGAGGGGCTCGGCGCCGCCGTGCTCGAGCACTGCCTCACCGCCGTCGTCGACGCCGTGCCGATCCGGGGGGAGGGCATCGCGGCGATCACCGACTACGTCGACCGTCTCTTCGACTACCACCTCGCGCATCCGCGGTTCGCCCGGCTCATGGTGTGGGAGGGGCTCGAACGCGGCGAGCCGATCGCGGAGGAGACGCGGGCGGCGTTCTCGGCGAAGAAGGTCGACGCGCTCCGGGCGGCCGTGCCGGGACTGAGCGCCGACGACGCCCGCGAGCTGCTGCTCACGATCGTGACCCTGTGCGACGGCTACTCGGCGCTCGCCAACGTCGAGCGGCTCTACTTCCGCGATGCGGCGGGGGCGGCGCGGGCCGACCGGCGCAAGGCGGCGATCGTCGCCACGGTCGAGGCGACGGCGGCGAGCCTGCTGCGGGGTCAGGCGTAGTAGCCCTCGCGCAGGTTGATGCCGTGCTCGAGCCAGATCCGCATCGCCATGAGCATCCCGGTCCAGCCCTCGCAGTTGCCGAACGCGCTCTTCGCGCCCTCCGCGGTCGCCTGCCACGACGACTCGGTGATCGTCACGAGGGTGCGGGCTCCGTCGTCGATCGGCTCGAACTCGAACGTCGTGGTCGTCTCGGGTTCGGTCGATTCGACGCCCTCCCAGCGGATGACGATGCGCCGCGGCGGGTCGGCCTCGACGACGTGCACGGGGAACTCGCCCGGGAAGTCGTGGAAGTCCCAGTGCACGGTGGCTCCGGACTCCAGGCGCCCTCGCGCGCCGCCCGTCGCGAAGTACTGCGACAGCTGCGCGGGGTCGGCGACGGCCTCGTACACCTCCGCGACCGGGCGCGACACGCGGCCCGAGACGGTGAAGCTCAGTTCGGTCAGCTCACTCATGTTGTATTTTTACAACATGTCGAGCGCGCGTGACAAGGGTGGCGACGACGACGCCGTCTTCAGGGCCCTCGCCGCCCCCGTGCGGCGACGCATGCTCGATGCGCTCAAGGAGTCGACGCTCACGACGGGCGCGCTCTGCGCCGCGTTCCCCGAACTCGACCGCACGACCGTGCTGCAGCACCTGCGCGTGCTCGAAGACGCCGAACTCGTCACCGGGCGCCGGGTCGGGCGCGAACGCCACCTCGCGCTCGCGCCCCTGCCGATCAAGCGCATCCACGACCGCTGGATCGGTGAGTACGCCCGGGCCGCCGTCGAACTGCTCGAGCGCCTCGACGAGGCCTAGGCCCCGGTGAGCTCCGCCAACAGGGCGCGCTCGTCGGCATCCGTCAACCCCGCCCCGAAGTCGACCTCGGGATGCGCCTCCCGCCACGCGAGCCCGTCGGCGAGCGTCTCGACGAGGGCACGTCGGCGCAGGCCGAGCGACTCCGCGCGCGCCGTGCTCGTCGCGCCCATCCCCGCGGCGTCCGGCGGGAGCCAGAGCGGCAGAGACCGGGGCCCGGCCCAGTAGGCGACGTCGCGAGCCGTGAGCCAGGCGTCCTCGGCCGGGACGGGAACCACGGCGCCGCCGGCCACCTGGCGCGCGACCGCGACGTGCTCGGCGAGCGTGTGCGTCGCGCCGCAGACGTTGGCGACCCCGCTCGCGCGGGTCTCCGCGGCATCCACGAGCCAGGCCGCGAGGTCGCGCACGTCGATGAGCTGCACGGGATGCGACGCGGCGGGCACGAGCACCCGGCCGCGCGCGTCGGCGGGATGCGCGAACCGCCACGGCCAGTACACGCTGCGGCCCGAGCGGTCGCCGGGTCCGCCGATGAGGCCCGCGCGGGCGACGTGCGCGCGCTCGCCGAGCCGGTCGAGCACGAGACGCTCGCACGCGACCTTCGCGGAGCCGTAGTCGGCGAGGTCGGTCATCGTGTCGGTGTCGAGCGGCGGGAGGGTCGGCATCGACTCGTCGCCGCCGGCGACCGGCTCCGCGTACACCGACACCGTCGACACGAACACCCAGTGCCCCGCGCGCGGCGCGAGGGCGTCGACCGCGGCGCGCACCTGGCCGGGCTGCCGCGCGACATCGACCACGGCATCCCAGTCGCCCGCCACGTCGTCGAACGCACCCGGCGCCTCCCGGTCGGCGCGCACGAAGCGCGCGCCGTCGGGCGCCGAGCCCGACTCCCCGCGGGCGAGAGCCGTGACGTCGTGCCCGCGGGCGACGGCGTCGGTGACGACGAGGGACGAGAGCCAGGCGGTTCCGCCGAGCACGAGCAGGCGCATCCCGTCAGTCCAGCACGCGGGCTCGACGGGCGCGAGGGTCATCTGCCGGGAGCGGCGCGGGTAACGTGAACGGGGTGAGCCGCCCCGACCACGACGACGCCGCCGACGAGGGGCTCGACGACGAGGCCCTGCGCTGGGCGGGGGACGAAGAACAAGGTCGCCCCGCCCCGCGGCTGCGCACCACGGTGACGAGCACGGTGACGGTGACCGTCGAGGAGCTCTCGGAGCGCCCCGCAGGGGATGCGGGCCGCCGCGCGGCCGCCGTCGGCTTCGCGTTGCCGTACCTCGTGCTCACGATCGGCTGGATCTTCGCCGTGCAACTCGCCGACAGCCCCGTGCCGCTGTTCGCCGCCATCCTCTGGCAGTTCGGGGAGTTCCTCGCGATGCTCGCGGCGCCGCTCTGGTTCGCCGCGACCCTCACCCTCACGCGCGACGCGCGGCCGCGGGTGCGGGTCGGCTGGCTCGCCCTCGGCACGCTCGTGCTGCTGCCGTGGCCGGTCGTGCTGCGGTTCCTCGCCGCCCTCCAGGTCGCCGGGAGCCTCTCGTGATCGTCGTCCCGCTCGTCTTCGCCGTGCTCTTCGTGCTCGCGCTGATCATGCCGATCTCCGACCTCGGCGGGCTGCCCCCGCTCTACGCCGCCTACGGGATCGGCGACGCCGTGCCGTGGCCGCTGCTCGTGCTCTCCGTCGCGGTGCCCCCGGTGCTCTACCTCGTGGCGCTGCTGCTCGGCCGGGGGCGCCCGCCGTTCGCCCGCGCGCTGCTCTTCACGGTCGCCCTCGCGGCGTCCTTCGCCCTGTACTTCGGCCTCGTCGCCCTCGTCGGCGCCATCCAGCCGCCGATCGTGGTGTGAGGCGTCAGTTTCTGTCGCTGGGCTGCGCCCACAGCGACAGAAACCGACGCCTCAGAGGGGTGCGAGCGGCCACGCGGCCGCGAGCACGAGGATGCCGAGGCCGACCTGCACGGCGAGTCGCGGGCCGAAGGGCACGGCGACGCGTCCGAAGCGCTGCGGGTCACGGGCGGCGTAGGCGTTCGCCGGGAACACCGCCGCGAGGAAGACGACGAGGCAGATGCCCGCGGCGAGCCGCACCCCGTCCCACGGCACGAGGAGTCCCGCGGCGCCGAGCAGCTCGCACACGCCCGTGATCGCGACGAGGGCGGCCGGCCACCCCGGGCGGCGCAGCGGCGGCGGCACCATCGCCCGCATCCCGCGGGCCACCTTCGGCACGAAGTGCAGCACCCCCATCGTCGCGAACACCGCGGCGAGGGCGAGGCGCAGCACGAGTTGCGCCGTGTGAAGGCCGTCCATCGACCCATCGTCGCACTGGCTAGACTCGGGGTCGCCCGCGCCGCCACCACCGCGCGCCCGCCGACCTCCAGGAGCACCTGACGTGGCCAAGCCGATCGTCCTGATCGCCGAAGAACTCTCTCCCGCCACCGTCGAAGCCCTCGGCACCGACTTCGACATCCGCGCGGTCGACGGCACCGACCGACCCGCGCTGCTCGCGGCGCTCGCCGACGCCCACGCCGTGCTCATCCGCTCGGCGACGCAGATCGACGCCGAGGCGCTCGCCGCCGCGCCCGCGCTCAAGGTCGTCGCGCGCGCCGGAGTCGGACTCGACAACGTCGACATCAAAGCCGCGACCGAGGCCGGCGTCATGGTCGTCAACGCCCCGACGTCGAACATCATCTCCGCCGCCGAGCTGACGATCGGGCACATCCTGTCGCTCGCGCGCCACATCCCGGCCGCCCACGGGTCGCTCGCCGCGGGGGAGTGGAAGCGCTCGAAGTACACGGGCGTCGAGCTCTACGAGAAGACCGTCGGCATCATCGGTCTCGGGCGCATCGGCGCGCTCATCGCCGCGCGGCTGCAGGCGTTCGGGGTCGAGATCATCGCCTACGACCCCTACGTCACGGCGACGCGGGCGCAGCAGCTCGGCGCGACCCTCGTGAGCCTCGACGAGCTGCTCGAGCGCAGCGACTTCGTGACGATCCACATGCCGAAGACCCCCGAGACGACCGGGATGATCGGCACCGACGAGCTGCGTCGCATGAAGCCGACGGCGTACGTCGTCAACGTCGCGCGCGGCGGACTCATCGACGAGGATGCGCTCCACGTCGCGCTCACGACGGGCGAGATCGCGGGCGCCGGCCTCGACGTCTTCGTGCACGAGCCGCCCGTCGACACCAAGCTGCTGTCACTGCCCAACGTCGTCGTCACGCCGCACCTCGGCGCGTCGACCGACGAGGCGCAGGAGAAGGCGGGCGTCTCGGTGGCCCGCAGCGTGCGTCTCGCCCTCGAGGGCGAGCTGGTTCCGGATGCCGTCAACGTCGCCGGGGGCGTCATCGACCCGTTCGTGCGGCCGGGCATCGCGCTCGTCGAGAAGCTCGGCCAGGTGCTCGCCGGCGTCGCCGGGCACGGCGCACTCGCGAGCCTCGAGGTCGACGTGCGCGGCGAGCTCGGCGCCTACGACGTGAGCGTCTACCGCCTCGCCGCGCTCAAGGGCTACTTCACCAACCTCGTCACCGAGAACGTGTCGTACGTCAACGCGCCGCTGCTCGCCGAGCAGCGCGGCATCGTGTCGACGCTCTCGGTGAGCGAGGACAGCGTCGACTACCGCAACACGACGACCCTGCGCGGCGTGCTCGGCGACGGCTCGGTCGTCGAGGTGGCGGGCACGCTCGCCGGCACGAAGCTCGCGCAGAAGATCATCGGACTCAACGGCTACGACATCGAGGTGCCGCTCGCCGAGCACCTCATCGTCATGACCTACGAAGACCGACCGGGCATCGTCGCGACGTTCGGCCGGGAGCTCGGCGAGGCGCAGGTCAACATCGCCGGCATGCAGATCGCCCGGCAGCACGCCGGCGGCGAGGCGCTCTCGGTGCTCACGGTCGACTCGCCCGTGCCCGACGAGGTGCTCGAACGCATCGCGTCCGCGATCGATGCGACGTCGCTGCGGGCGATCTCGGTCGTCGAGGCGTAAGTCAACCCCGGGCGGCGCGTTCCCTCCCGCACGCTAGGGTTCGGACATGACGGAGACTCAGACCCCGAACCCCTACCCGCCCGCTCCCGCGGCGCCGACCGGCGGCGGTGCCGGAGCGGCGGCCCTCGTGATCGGCCTCGTCGTCGTCGCGCTCGGCCTCCTGCAGCAGGTGCTCGGCTACACGGCGTCGTTCTGGGTCGACGGCCTCGGCGGGTACAGCCAGATGGGGCTCGTGTTCACGGCCCTCTCGGCGGTGTCGGGAGCGCTCGCGCTCGTCGGCGTCATCGTCGGCGCGATCGGCATCCAGCCGTCCCGCACGCGGGGGCGCCTCGCGGCGGCCGCCGGTCTCGCCCTCTCGGCGGCGCACCTGCTCGGCTCCCTCGTCGGGTTCGTCATGCCGCTCGTGCTCGACCTCGTGCTCTGACCCATGCTCTGACGACTCGGGCTCTGACTCGTGCTCTGACGACTTGGGCTCTGACGCCCTGGGGGCCGGGTCGCATCCTAGGCTGGGAGCCGTGACCCGCACGCTCGATCTGGCCCTCATCCCCGGCGACGGCATCGGACCGGAGGTGGTCGCCGAGGCCGTCAAGGTGCTGCGCGCGGCCCTCGGCTCCGACGCCGAACTGCGCACCACCGACTACCCGTACAGCGCGCGGCACTACCTCGACACGGGTGTGATCCTCGGCGACGACGACCTCGCGGCGCTCGCCGCCCACGAGGCGATCCTGCTCGGCGCGGTCGGCGGCGACCCGCGCGATCCGCGACTCGCGGGCGGCATCATCGAGCGAGGCCTGCTGCTCAGACTGCGGTTCGCGTTCGACCACTACGTCAACCTCCGCCCGACGAAGCTGCACCCGTCGGTGACGAGCCCGCTCGCACATCCCGGCGACGTCGACTTCGTCGTCGTGCGGGAGGGCACCGAGGGGCCGTACGTCGGCAACGGCGGCGCCATCCGCGTCGGCACGCCCGCCGAGATCGCGAACGAGGTAAGCGTCAACACCGCGTTCGGCGTGCAGCGGGTCGTGAAGTACGCGTTCGACCTCGCCGAGAAGCGCCGCCGGAAGCTCACGCTCGTGCACAAGACCAACGTGCTCGTACACGCGGGCGGCCTGTGGGCGCGCGCCGTCGAAGCGGAGGCGGCCAATCACCCCGACGTGGTCTGGGATTACCTCCACGTCGACGCCGCGACCATCTTCCTCGTGACCGACCCTGCTAGGTTCGACGTGATCGTCACGGACAACCTCTTCGGCGACATCCTCACCGATCTGGCCGGCGCTATCAGCGGCGGCATCGGACTGGCGGCCTCGGGCAACATCAACCCCGACGGCGCGTTCCCCTCGATGTTCGAGCCGGTTCACGGTTCGGCTCCCGACATCGCCGGGCAGCGGAAGGCCGACCCCACGGCGGCGATCCTCTCCACCGTTCTGCTGCTGGACTCCCTCGGGATGCCGGAGGCGGCGCGGCGGGTCGAAAGCGCCGTGGAGGCCGACCTCGCCGACCGAGGCTCCGCCCCGCGCACGACGGACGAGATCGGCTCTGCCATCGCCGCCCGTTTGGCCGCAGACTAGACCCCTACCTCTCAGGAAGCCACCATGACGATCAACCTCCTGCCGATGGCGACGCCCGACCTGCTGTGGCAGGTCACCCGCAACGTCGACGCGAAGACGCCCGAGGCGCGCGCCGCGATCCTCGCCGACCCCGGGTTCGGCAAGCACTTCACCGACCACATGGTCGACATCTGCTGGTCGGAGAAGGGCGGATGGCACCGTCCCCGCGTGCAGCCGTACGGCCCCATCTCGCTCGACCCGGCCGCCGCGGTGCTGCACTACTCGCAGGAGATCTTCGAAGGACTGAAGGCCTACCGGCACGCCGACGGGTCGATCCACACCTTCCGGCCGCAGGCCAACGCGGCCCGGCTGCGTCGCTCGGCGAAGCGGCTCGCGCTGCCCGAACTGCCCGAGGAGTACTTCCTCGACTCGATCCGTCAGCTCATCGCCGTCGACGCCGACTGGGTGCCGACCGCGCCCGAGACGAGCCTCTACCTGCGCCCGTTCATGTTCGCCAAGGAGGCGTTCCTCGGGGTGCGCCCGGCGGCGAAGGTCAACTACTACCTCATCGCGAGCCCCGCGGGCGCGTACTTCCCGGGCGGCGTGACCCCGGTCTCGATCTGGCTCTCCACCGACTACGCCCGCGCCGGCAAGGGCGGCACGGGTGCGGCGAAGACCGGCGGCAACTACGCGTCGAGCCTCGTCGCGCAGGCGGAGGCGCACGAGCACGGATGTGCGCAGGTGCTGTTCCTCGACGGCGACGGCGTCTACCTGGAGGAGCTCGGCGGCATGAACCTCGTGCTCGTCACGCGTGACGGGCGTCTGCTCACGCCCGAGAGCGACAGCATCCTCGAGGGCATCACGCTCGACTCGGTGCTGCAGCTCGGCCGCGACCGCGGACTGCGCGTCGAGCAGCGTCGCATCGCGCTGCAGGAGTGGATCGACGGCGTCGCGTCCGGCGAGATCGTCGAGGCCTTCGCGTGCGGCACGGCGGCCGTCATCACCCCGATCTCGGAGCTCAAGGGCGAGACGGTGTCGATCACGATGCCCGAGCCGGAGGGTGAGCGGGTCGCGCTGTCGCTGCGCCAGGAGCTCACCGACATCCAGTACGGCCGCGTGCCCGACCGCCACGGCTGGCTCGTGCGCCTCACCGACTGAGCCTCAGGTCACGCGGCGGATGAACGCGGCGACGGCGTCGGCGGCGGTGTCGAGGTGCTGCGCGTGGGTGTACCCGCTCACGGCCTTACGCGGGCGCAGGTCGTGGTCGCCGTCGTCGAGCCAGAGCAGCTCGATCGTGGGCGGCAACCCGTAGCCCGCGACCTCGTCGGGGGAGCCGAACGGGTCGCGCGTGCCCTGCACGATCAGCGTCGGCGTGCGCAGCCCGAGCAGGTGCGCGGTGCGCGGCTGGTGCGGCTTCTCGGGCGGATGCCACGGGTACGACAGACACGCGAGCCCCGCCACGGCGCCGGCATCCGTCTCGTCGTCGGCGATCATCGACGCGACCCGACCGCCCATCGACCGACCGCCGATCACGACGCGACCGCCGACCTCGGCGAGCACCGCGCGGTACTCGTCGACGAGCGTCTCGGCCCGCGGGGGCGGCCGACGCACCCCGTCGCGGCGCGCCGCCATGTAGCCGAACTCGAAGCGCACGACACGGATGCCGCGGGCCACGAGGCGGGACGTCACGTCGATCATGCCGCGGGAGTCCATCGCGGCGCCGGCGCCGTGGGCGAGCACGAGGGTGGGGCCGTCGCCGTCGATCAGCAGGTGCACGCCCCCATCCTGCCGCGCGCCCGCCGCCCGTCCCACCCGGTGGATGCGTACGGGACGCGAACGCGACCGGCGGGGCTAGGCTCGAACCTCGTGAGAGTCGCCCGGTTCGCCACCCCGGATGCCGCGCCCCGGTACGGGATCGTCGACGGCGAGGAACTCGTCGTGCTCGCGTCCGACCCGATCTTCGCCGGGTTCGACACGACGGGGGAGCGCGTGCCGCTCGCCGACGCCCGACTGCTGGCCCCGGTCATCCCGCGCTCGAAGGTCGTATGCGTCGGCCTCAACTACGCCGAGCACCGCACCGACATGGCGAACAACGTCGACGCCCCCGAGAACCCGCTCATCTTCCTCAAGCCGAACACGGCCGTGATCGGGCCGAACGAGCCGATTCTCATGCCGCCCGTCGAGGGCCGCATCACCCACGAGGCCGAGCTCACCGTCGTCATCGGCAAGGTCGCCAAGCAGGTGAAGGCCGAGGACTGGGAGCAGTACGTCTTCGGCTACACGATCGCCAACGACGTCTCGGCCCGCGACCAGATGTTCGCCGACGGCCAGTGGGCGCGCGCGAAGGGCTACGACACCTTCTGCCCGATCGGGCCATGGATCGAGACCGAGCTCGATCCGTCGAACCTCGAGATCACGAGCACGGTCGACGGCGAGCCGCGCCGCCACGGCAACACGCGCGACCTCATCCACAAGATCCCCGACCTGATCGCCTACATCTCCGACGTGTGGACCCTGCTCCCCGGCGACATCATCGCGACGGGCACGCCCTCTGGGCTCGGCGGCTTCCTCGACGGCCAGACGATCGACATCACGATCGAGGGCATCGGCACGCTGAGCAACCCGGCGCGGTACCGGGACGGCGCGCCGGCGGCCTGAGCTCGCCGGGTCGGACGGCTAGCGGATGAGCCGTTCGACGCCGTCGAGCAGCAGGTCGAGCCCGAACCGGTAGGCCCGGTCGGGATCGCCGAGCCCGTACTCCTGACCCGCGGCGA
>CAMLMQ010000013.1 GCA_946481135.1 uncultured Microbacteriaceae bacterium | reverse complement strand
CCCGGGGTCGCCGGTCTCGTCGACCCCGACTGGCTGTCGACGACGAGCGAGGCGACCGGCATCCCGGAGCGGGCGCTCGCCGCCTACGCCGGGGCGGTGCTCGTCAAGGGGCAGCAGATGCCGGAGTGCGGGCTGTCGTGGAACACCCTCGCGGGCGTCGGTGCGACCGAAAGCGACCACGGGCGGCACGGCGGCTCGAGCGTCGGCGACGACGGAACGGTCACCCCGCCCATCTACGGACCGCCTCTCGACGGCGGCGAGGGGGTCGAGCACATCCCCGACTCCGACGGCGGGGCCATCGACGGTGACGCCACGGTCGACCGGGCGTCGGGACCCTTCCAGCTCATCCCGCAGACGTGGCGCAACTGGCACGTCGACGGCAGCGGCGACGGCGTCGAGGATCCGCAGAACATCCAGGATGCCGCGGTCGCCGCCGCCAACTACCTCTGCCGGGTGAGCATCGCCATCGACACCGAGGAGGGCTGGATCGCCGCGGTGTCGGGGTTCAACTCCCCGCCGTCGTACCGTGACACCGTCGCCCGCTTCGCCGTGCGCTACGCGGAGCTCGCCGCGACCGACGCCGGCTGACGCCCGTGCCGGCGGCCCGAGACCTCGGTTCTGCGGGGCGCGCGGGAGCGGGTATCCTTGTGCAGGCGTTCGCGCCAGGGCGAGTTACCCAAGCGGCCAAAGGGATCTGACTGTAAATCAGACACGTAAGTTTCGGGGGTTCGAATCCCTCACTCGCCACCGACGGAAAGACCCCCGGAGATCATCGATCGCCGGGGGTCTCGTCGTCGGGGTCGCGGGACGCCCGATCGGTCATGCCGAGGGTCGACGCCGGCGGTAGTCGATGAGCGTGATGACGGCGTCGCGCCAGTCGGCCCAGCTGGCGCCGACGCCCACGCCGTCATGCTCGGGATCGCGGATGCGCCACTGGAGGGCGTCGCGCGTCTCAGGCGTGGGGTGGGCTTCGACCCGGCCGAGCAGGCGGCCCTCGGAGAGGACGGCCCATCCCTCGTCGTCGCGCACGAGGCGGTACGAGGCGCCCTCGAACTCCCACTCGGCGGGGGGAGTGTCGAGCGACGGGCGGTCGGTGGATCCGCGATCGATGGACTCGAAGGAGGCGGGGTTGTGCTCGAGCGTCATGACAACCCCCCCTTCCGTGAATGTGTCGGTGATCGGCGGTCGCCGCACCCCCACTCTAGGGGTATCTCAGAATATTACCTAACGAAATTACCTAAAAGGGTGAACTATCGGGGGGTCGGGGAGTAGGCTGCACACCGGTGTCCGAGATCGTTCGGCACTCGGCGGCGTGAGGCGGGAGGCGAGATGTCGGCATCGTCGAACTCGTCCGCCCTCGGCGCGGCCCTTCGCGAGTATCTGGACGCCCGCGGATCGGCGCTCCTGACCGCGCGCAAGACACTCGGCATCAACGAACTCGACGCCCGCGCCCTGCTGCACATCGCGGCCAACCCCGGGACGAAGCCGTCGGCGTTGCGCTCCATCTTCGGGCTCACGTCGGCCGGTGCGTCGGTGCTCATCGACCGACTCGTCGGCCGCGAGGCGGTGCGCCGAGAACCCGATCCGGAAGACGGCCGCAGCGTGCGACTCCACGCCGTGATCGACTTCGCGGCGGAGCCGTGGTCGGAGCTGACGCGCTTCGACACCGGGCTGGAGTCGGCGCTCGCCGAACTCGACCGCGAGGAAGCCGACCGGGTCGCCCAGTTCATCCGCGACCTCACGCGGCGAGCCGTCGGCGGTTGACGACCCGGCTCAGGAGGCGGGGTCGGCGGACTTCGCCTGGAGGAACGCGCACAGCGCCGAGATCGTGCCCAGCTCGGCCGAGAGTCGGGAGACCGAGGCGGCGTCGAGCGCCGTCGACGACTCGCGTGCCTCGATCGTGACGATCCACTCGGCCTCCGCGGTCGCGGACGGCTGCACATAGGCGCTCAGACCACTCGAGAGCTGCACCGCCACGAGGCCCGTGTGGGCGCCGTCGCTGCCGTCCTGCTCGATCACGCGGATCGTGCCGTCCTGCGGGTAGCCGAGGGTGTGGAACTCGCTCACCCAGTCGACGAGCTGGGCCCTGCTCCGAAAGGTCATCGCACCCCGACTCGGTTCTCGCTGGCATCGCCACCGATGCGTATGTCGAAAAGTATGCGGCATCCGAGCCCCTGGTCGGGTCGGGTCGATCAGCCGAGGAGCACCTGCTCGAGGCGCTCGATCGGCGCGTACCACCCCTGGTCGAGGATGAAGGTCTGCACGAGCTTGTCGATTCCCGCGATCACGGCGACTCCGACGAGCACCATGACGATGCCGACCCCCCTTCGGAACCACCCGTCGGGGCGCGCGAGCCACCCCACGCGTCGCGCGAACGCCTGTCCGAGGATGGCGACGAGCAGCAATGCGGCGGCGAGGCCGATCGCGTAGGCGATGATCGCACCGAGCCCCTCGGCGAACGACACCGGCAGCACGGCCGCGACGATGAGCGCGTAGGTGGGGCTGCAGCTGGAGAAGGTGGGTCCGAGGGCGGCGCCGAGCAGGAGGTCGCCGGCGGGGCCGCCGGTGCGCGACGCCCGGTCGAGGGCTTCGCCGCTGCGGGCCTGGAGGCCCGTCGCGAGCATGAGGCGCTCCCACGCCCGCGGGAACACGAGGGTCAACCCGAACGCGACGACGATGCCGCCGGCGATCACCTGCCAGACGACCTGCGGTACGCCGAGCAGCGCGGTCGTGGCCTTGAGCAGGAGGGTGAACGCGACGACCGAGACCGCGAGACCTGCGGCGACGAGCAGCGGCCGGTACCACTGCCGCCGCGCGGTCTCGGCATCCGCCGCGGTGCGGGCGGCGGTGCCGCCGACGATGACGGGCAGCAGCGGCAGCACGCACGGGGCCGCGACGGTCAGCACCCCGGCGACGAAGCCGAGCAGGATGAGGGTCACGGCGCTGGGAGCATCGCGGCGACGACGGCGGCAAGCGTCGGCTCGTCGTAGGCGACGTGGGTCTGCAGCGCCGCGCCGTCGGCATCGACCTCGACGAACGTCGTCTGCAAGGTGACGCCGTAGCGCTGGCGCAACTCCTGGTTGGTGTCGTAGTCGACATGCAGGATGGTCACCCCGGCGGGCACCCCCTGCGCGCGGATGTCGTCCTCGATCGCGCGGCACTGCGGGCACCACGACGCGTGGAAGAAGAGCAGGATGCGACCATCCGCCGCCGCGACCGCCTCCTCGCTGTACGTCTCGTACTGCCCCGCGACCGCGGGTTCGCCGGTCTCCGCCGGGGCGGCATCCTGATCGGCGGCGTCGCTCGCCGTGACGGACGGGGTCGGGTCGGAGACGACCGGAGTGTCCGAGCCGCGGGTCGCGAGAACCCCGACGACGGCCGCGACGATGACGAGCACGACGATCCCGGCGACGACGGCGAGGCGCGCGTTCATGCGACCAGTGTCTCATCGCCGGATCGTCGCGTCACGGAGAGGTCGTGCGCCGGCCGCGCAGCCGAACCGTCGCGACGAGTCCCCCGCCCGGTCGCGACTCGAGCGTGAGGGCGCCGTCGTGGGCCGCGACGATGCGGGCGACGATCGCGAGACCCAGCCCCGCGCCGGCGTGGTCTTCTGAGGACACTCGCACGCGCCCATCCCCGCGCTGGAACGGCTCGGTGAGGGTGGCGAGCCGCTCCGGCGGCATGACGGCGCCCGTGTTCTCGACCACGAGGGTGCTCGTGCCGTCGGCGGCATGCGTCGAGACGCGCACGACGCCGCGCGGTGCGTTGTGCACGATCGCGTTCTGCACGAGATTGACGACCAGGTGGCGCAGCAGCTCGGGGGAGCCGAGGGTCCACGACGCCTCCCCCGCCACGCTGAGCTCCAGTCCGCGGCGCTCGGCGGCGGGCAAGAGCTCCTCGGCGACCTCCTCGGCGACGAGCGAGAGGTCGACCTCCGCGTCGCCGGCCGGCCGCCGGTCGCTGCGACTGAGCATCAGCAGCGCCTCGATGAGCGACACGGCGCGGGCGTTGACGGCCGAGAGTCGGCGGATGAGCTCGTCCACATCCCGGTGCGGGTCGCGGCTCGCGACCTCGAGCAGCGTCTGCGAGATCGCGAGCGGTGTGCGCAGTTCATGGGAGGCGTTCGCGGCGAAGCGCTGCTGCTCGGCGACGTGGGCCTCGAGCCTCTCGAGCATCGTGTCGAACTGGTCGGCCACCTCCCGGAACTCGTCGCGCGACCCCTGCAGGCGGATGCGGTGCGCGAGCGAGCCCTCCGCCGCACGTCGGGCGGCCTCGCCGAGTCGACGCAGCGGCGCCAGCATCCGTCCGGCCAGCAACCACCCGCCCACGAGTCCGACGACGAGGAGGCCGGCGAGCACGGCGAGCGCGGGGGGAGTGAAGGCGCGCGCGAGGTCGGTGCGGTCGGGAATGAACGGACCGCCCGGCGAGATGTCCTCCGGCACGTACCTCAGCAGGAACACCCACACGACGGCGAGCAGCAGCACGCCCGCGACGAGCACGAGCCCGGCGTAGCTGAGGGTCAGCTTGAGTCGGGCGCTCACCCGTCGCCCCGCACGATCCGGTAGCCGACGCCCGGCACGGTCTCGATGGGCGACGGATCGCCCAGCCGCTTCCGCAGCGACGAGACGGTGATCCGCACGGCGTTCGTGAACGGATCGGCGTTCTCGTCCCACGCCCGCTCGAGCAGCGACTCGGCGCTCACCACCCCGCCCTCGGCGGCCAGAAGCACCTCGAGCACGGCGAACTGCTTGCGAGTCAGCGCCACGAACCGACCGTCGCGGAACACCTCCCGCCGGAACGGGTCGAGTCGCACCCCGCCGAGTTCGCGCACCGGCGGACGGGGCTGCGCCCGACGCCGATCGAGGGCACGCAGCCGCAGCACGAGCTCGCGCAGCGCGAACGGCTTCGTCAGGTAGTCGTCGGCGCCGAGCTCGAACCCCGAGGCCTTGTCGTCGAGGCGGTCCGCGGCCGTGAGCATGAGGATCGGCGTGCCGCGCCCCGAGGCGACGATCCGCCGGGCGACGTCGTCGCCGCTCGGCTCGGGGATGTCGCGGTCGAGCACGACGAGGTCGTAGTCGGTCAGCTCGAGCAGCTCGAGCGCGGTGCCGCCGTCACCGGCGACGTCGGCCGAGATGGCTTCCAGACGGAGACCGTCGCGGATGGCGGCCGCGAGGTCGGGTTCGTCCTCGACGATCAGCACGCGCATGGCCCGAGCCTAGGCACCGCCACCTATCGCCGGCGTATGCGTATTCGGATACGCCCTCGCAACACGGATGCGCGTTGCCTGGCTCCATGACCACCTCCGTCTCGTTCGCCCGTCGCCGCGCCCTCGCCGTCGGGGTCACCCTCGTCGCCCTCGGACTCGGGCTCGGGCTCGTCGGCAAGGCGGTCGTCGATTCGCTCGCACCGACCTCCCCGACGACCGGCACCGAATCGGACGGCGGCGGCCCGAGCGGCGGCGGCCCGAGCGGGGGCGGCGACGGCGAGATCCCACCCGGCGAGCGCGTCGCCGTCGACGACGTCACCCACCCGGCGCTCGCGAACCTCGACCCCGAGCTGCTCGCCGCGATCCAGCGGGCCGCGGCCGACGCCGCGCGGGAGGACGTCGAGTTCGTCGTCACGAGCGGCTGGCGCTCGCCCGAGTACCAGGCCCGTCTGCTGAGCGAGGCCGTGCGGGTCTACGGCAGCCTCGAGGAGGCACGCCGATGGGTGGCCTCGCCCGAGACGTCGCTCCACGTCTCGGGCGACGCGATCGACATCGGCGACTTCGACGCGACCTACTGGTTGAGTCTCCACGGCGCCGCCTACGGCCTCTGTCAGACCTACGCGAACGAGCGCTGGCACTTCGAGTTGCGTCCCGAGGCGGTCTCCCACGGATGCCCGGAGCAGTTCCTGGATCCCACGCACGACCCGCGACTCCAGGAGGGCGCCGGGTAGCTTGGGGGAGTGAGCGCACTCCTCGACCTCGCCCGATCCGTCGCCCTCGAAGCGGCCGAGCTCGCCGCGCGCCGACGGCGGGAGGGGGTCGCCGTCGCGGCGACGAAATCGACGGTGGTCGACGTCGTCACCGAAGCCGACCGCGAGGTCGAGCGTCTCGTGCTCGGTCGGCTCCAGGATGCACGGCCGAACGACGGCGTGCTCGGCGAGGAGGGGTCGGCGGTCGCCGGCTCGAGCGGGCTGACCTGGGTGGTCGACCCGATCGACGGCACCGTCAACTACCTCTACGGCATCCCCCACTACGGCGTGAGCATCGCGCTCGTCGAGGGCGAGCCCGACCCGCTCACCTGGACGGCGCGGGTGGGCGTCGTCGTGAACCCGGCCACCGGCGAACTCTTCACCGCCGAGGCCGGCGCCGGGGCCTTCTGCGGAGACCGGCGGCTGCGGGTCGCCGACCCCGTTCCGCTGGAGCTCGCGCTCGTCGCCACGGGATTCGCCTACCACGCCGACACCCGGCGGTTCCAGGGCGAGGTCGTGACCCGCGTGCTGCCCCAGGTGCGTGACATCCGCCGCCAGGGCACCGCGTCGCTCGACCTGTGCTTCGTCGCCGACGGCCGCTACGACGCCTACTTCGAACGCACCCTCAGCCCGTGGGACCACGCCGCGGGCGCCCTCGTCGCGCGCGAGGCCGGGGCGGCGGTGATCGGGATGCGCGGCGCGGCCCCGTCACGCGACCTGCTGCTGGCGGGGCACCCCGACCTGGTCGCGCGTCTCGAGCCCGTGCTCGACGCCGCCGGCGCGTTCGACTTCCCCCTCGGATGACGGGCGCGGATCGGATTCCTGGGAATCGGCAGGGCGGGGTGGCCGCATCGTTGCCGTTTCGTTAACATTGTCGAGTTCGCGGCTTCACCCCGGCCGCGCGACCCGACCGATCGGCCGTCCCCTGTCTCGGCCACCCTGGAGCACGCCCGCATGAGCACCCCCGAGGACGACGACCGCCCGGTCCTCGACATCCTCGGTTTCGGCCACCCCGCCGAGCTCGCGCCGGCCGACCCTCCCGCCGAGCCGGCGCATCCGTTCTCGGCCTCGCGCGAACTCGTCGCGGCGCCGCTCACCCGCCGCGAGCTGCGCGACCGCGAACGGGCCGAGGAGCCGGCCGCCGCGTCGCGTCGCACCCGTGCGGCGGCGCCGTCGCGCCCCCGCGTGAAGCCGCGTCGCGCCGCCAAGAACACCACGCGTCGGGACGCCGTGCGCTCCGCCGGACGTCGCAAGACGATCGGTGCGCGCCTGCTGTCGTTCGGCGCCATGCTGTTCGCGGGTGCGCTCGCCCTCGGCATGTCGGTTCCGGCGAACGCCTTCGACTGGAGCGGCGACGACCTGCAGCTCTCCGAGTCGCTCGCGATGAGCGCCCAGTCGGCGGAGGTCGACCCGACGCTCGTCTCGTTCTCCGAGCGCGACGCCTGGACCGTCACGTCGTGGGCCGAGATGCTGCGCCTGCGCTACGGCAACCGGAGCTTCGACTACACGGTCGGCACCGGCGCCATCCGCTGGCCCTTCCCCTACGCCGTGCCGATCTCCAGCGGCTTCGGCGACCGCGCCGCCCCGTGCCGCGGCTGCTCGACCTCGCACTCGGGCATCGACTTCAACCCCGGCTACGGCGCCGCGATCTTCGCGATCGCCGACGGCACCGTCGTCGACGTCTCCGGCGGCGGGTCGAGTTGGGGCACGTACGCCGTGATCGAGCACCAGATCGACGGCCAGACCGTGTACAGCGGCTACGCCCACATGGTGAGCGGGTCGACCCCGCTCGTCGTCGGGCAGGAGATCAAGGTCGGCGACTTCGTCGGACTCGTCGGCGCCACGGGCCAAGCCACCGGCGCGCACCTGCACTTCACGATCTCGATCGGCGACCGGATGCGGTACGTCGACCCGTACACGTTCCTCAAGACGTACGCGAGCTGACGGGTCTCGACACGCCGCGCTTCGCGGGCTACTACTCGACCATCGGTGCGGTCAGGCGAGCCAGACCGTCGTGTCGCCCGGCAGCACGCCCTCACCGACCGGCCCGCTCGCGACGAGCACCTCACCCTCGGGCAGCCCGACCGGCGTCGTGCCGACGTTCGCGACGACGGTGACGCCGGCGTTGCGGAACGCGAGCACCGAGCCTGACGACGACGGCAGCCACTCCAGCGAACCGGCGCCGAGCTCGCGCTCGCGCCGCACGGCGAGCAGCCGACGATAGAGCTCGAGCGTCGAGTCGGCGACGCCGCGCTGCATGTCGCGCGCGTATCGGCCCCAGCCGGGAGGCTGCGGCAGCCACGCCGCGCCGCTCGGGCTGAACCCGGCGGCGGGGGCATCCGCCTCCCACGGAATCGGCACGCGGCATCCGTCGCGACCGTAGTTGCGCCCCTCGGTGCGCAAGAACGTCGGATCCTGACGCGCCTCGTCGGGCAGGTCGAGCACCTCCGGCAGACCGAGCTCCTCGCCTTGGTACACGTAGGACGAGCCCGGGAGGGCGAGCATGAACGCCGTCGCGGCGCGGCCCCGGCGCAGGCCGACCGCCTCGTCGGGCTTCGGCTCGGTGCGCGGCCCGATGCCCTCGCCCTGCGGGGGCGGCGGCACGAGCGCGAGCCGCGACGGATGCCGGATCACGTCGTGATTGGAGAGCACCCAGGTCGAGGGCGCGCCGACCTCGCCGAACGCGCCGAGCGACTCGTCGACGATGCGGCGCAGCTTCGCGGCATCCCACGGCGTCTCGAGGTAGCCGAAGTTGAAGGTCTGGTGCATCTCGTCGGGTCGCACCCACTGGGCCATGCGACGCAGCGGCATCACCCACGCCTCGCCGATGAGCACGCGGTCGCGGTCGTACTCCTCGAGCACTCGGCGCCAGTCGCGCCACACGTCGTGCACGCCCTCCTGGCCCCAGTACGGCGCGAGCTCCTCGTCGCCGCCCATGCTCGCCAGGTCGGGGTTCGGGGTGTAGTCGGGCAGCCCGTCGGCCTTCACGAGACCGTGGGCGACATCCACCCGGAACCCGTCGACGCCGCGGTCGAGCCAGAACCGCAGCACTTCGCGGAACCGCTCGTGCACCCACGGGTTCGCCCAGTCGAAGTCGGGCTGGCTCGAGTCGAAGATGTGCAGGTACCACGGCCCCGGCGTGCCGTCGGCCTCGGTGATGCGGGTCCACGCGGGACCGCCGAAGACCGAGTGCCAATTGTTCGGGGGCAGCTCGCCGTCGGAGCCGCGGCCCTCCCGGAAGACGTAGCGGGCACGCTCGGGCGAGTTCGGCCCGGCGGCGAGAGCCTCCTGGAACCAGGGGTGGTCGCTCGACGAATGGTTCGGCACGAGGTCGACGACGATGCGGATGCCGCGCGTATGCGCGGCCGCGAGGAGCGCGTCGAAGTCGGCGAGCGTGCCGAACAGGGGGTCGACGTCGCAGTAGTCGGCCACGTCGTAGCCGGCGTCGCGCTGCGGGGAGGTCATGAACGGCGAGAGCCAGATCGCGTCGATGCCGAGCTCCGCGAGGGCGTCGAGACGGGCCGTGACCCCGGGGAGGTCGCCGATGCCGTCGCCGTCGGAGTCGGCGAACGAGCGGGGGTACACCTGGTAGATGACAGCCGTGCGCCACCAGTCGTCGGTCATCCTTCGACCCTAACCGCGGTCACCTGGTCGAAACACACGCCCGGTAGCGTGCTGGCGTGACCGACGCCGAGCGCCGCGCCCCGCTGTTCGCCGACCCGCACCACGACGGGTCGGCCTTCTACGTCTCCGACTTCGACCCCGCCCTCGGCGGCGAGGTGCGGCTACGCGTGCGGGTGCCCGAGGAGTGGGGCGCGACCCGCGTGCGGGTGCGCGTGCGCCCCGACGGGGAGCCGTTCTACGTCGAGGCGGTGAGGCGCCCGGGTGCGGTGCCGCACGTCGAGTGGTGGGAGGCGGCGGTGACCGTCGAGAACCCCGTCCACCCGTACCGCATCCGCCTCGACCGCGGCGACGGGTCGGCGCACTGGCTCAACGCGCGGGGTCTCCACCGGCTCGACCCTCGGGATGCCGACGACTTCCGGCTCGTCGCGGGCGATGCGCCGCCGGCCTGGTCGGCCGGGTCGGTGATGTACCAGGTCTTCCCCGACCGGTTCGCGCGGTCCGCGGCGGCGGATGACCGCGCGCTGCCCGACTGGGCGGAGCCGGCCGCGTGGGATGACCCGGTCGATCCCGACCGCCGTCACACCGCCGCCCAGTTCTACGGCGGAGACCTCGCCGGCGTCGAGGAGCGGCTCGACCACCTGCAGGGGCTCGGCGTCGGCCTCGTCTACCTGACCCCGGTCTTCCCGGCCCGTTCCAACCACCGCTACGACGCGCTCTCGTTCGACCACGTCGACCCGCTGCTCGGCGGTGACGAGGCGCTCATCTCCCTGGTGGAGGCGGCGCACGCGCGCGGGATGCGGGTGCTCGGCGACCTCACGACGAACCACTGCGGCGACGCCCACGAGTGGTTCCGCGCCGCCTACGGAAACCCCGGCGCTCCCGAGAGCGACTTCTTCTACTGGCTCGACCCCGAGCAGCGCAGCTACGTCTCGTGGCTCGGGGTGCCGAGCCTGCCCAAGTTCAACTGGAACTCGGCCGAGCTGCGGCGGCGGTTCATCGACGGCCCCGACTCGGTCGTCGCCCGCTGGCTGAAGCCGCCGTACTCCCTCGACGGGTGGCGCATCGACGTGGCCAACATGACCGGCCGGTACCGCACCGACGACCTCAACACCGAGGTGCGTCGCCTCATCCGCCGCACGATGACCGAGGTGAACCCCGACACGCTGCTGCTCGGCGAGTTCACGGGGGATGCCGCGGCCGACTTCGCGGGCGACGCCTGGCACGGGGCGATGACCTACGCGAACTTCACGCGACCCGTCTGGAACTGGCTGCGCACGCCCGGCAGCCCGGGGGGCGGCGGGCTGTCGATGATCGTCGGGGAGACTCAGGACTGGGACGGCGTCGACGCGGTCGCCTCGCACCGCGAGTTCGTCGCCGGCTTCCCGTGGCGCGTGCGTTCCCGCACGATGAACGCGCTCGACACCCACGACATCCCGCGCTTCGTCAACGACGCCCGCCCGGGCACGGTGCCGGTCGCCGTCGGCCTCGCGATGACGATGCCCGGCATCCCGGTCATCTGGCAAGGCGACGAGTTCGGGCTCACCGGCATCGACGGTGAGGACTCGCGCACCCCGCTGCCCTGGTCGCAGACGGATGCCGCCGCCGACCGCATCGCGCTCTACGCGCGCCTCGGCCGGCTGCGGGCCGAGCACCCCACGCTCGCCGACGGCGGCATGCGCTGGCTGCACGCCTCCCCCGACGCGATCGCCTTCGCCCGCGAGGCGGCCACCGAGACGCTCGTCATCGTCGCGACGCGCGCCGCCGCCCGCGTCGACTGCGGAGTCGACCTCACCGCCGCGCGGAGGCTCGTCACCGAGGGGTCGGCGACCGTCGACGGCGACGTCGTCACCACCGACTCGGCCGCGTTCGCGGTGTGGTCGCTCGACGAGGTCGCGGCGCCCTCCTGGTGAGGACGGGGCCGCGGACGGATGCTAAAGTTCCCTGGTGCCTCGGCCTCGCCGGGGCGTGCCCCGATAGCTCAGTGGTAGAGCACTTCCATGGTAAGGAAGGGGTCGTCAGTTCAATCCTGACTCGGGGCTCGGCGCTCTCGCCGGTGCACCAGGCGGCGACGAGAGCAGCCCTAGCGGCTGAGTAGCTCAGTTGGTGAGAGCGCACGACTCATAATCGTGAGGTCGCGGGTTCGAATCCCGCCTCAGCTACCGCATCCGAATCCGTCCGTGGCCCGTCATGCCGGGTATCGACGCTTGCGCGCGCCTGATCCGTCGCACATGTGACGGATCAGACGCGGGGCGCCCCCGGAACTGGCGGATTAGTTGCGCGCACCCACCGGCACAGCGTCAGCGCGTCGCGGGGACGCCGAGTTCGTCGAGCAGGGTGAGCACCCGCTGCTCGATGTCGTCGCGCACGACGCGCACGTCGTCGATGCCGCGACCCGCGGGGTCGGTCAGCACCCACTCTTCGTAGCGCTTGCCGGGGAAGATCGGGCACGCGTCGCCGCAGCCCATCGAGATGACGGCGTCGGCGGCGCGGACGATCTCGTCGGTCCACGGCTTCGGGTACTCGCCCGAGATGTCGATGCCCTTCTCGGCCATCGCCTCGATCGCGACGGGGTTCACCTCGGTGCCGGGGGCGGATCCGCCCGACCAGGCGACCGCCCGGTCGCCCGCGTAGTGCTGGAAGAAGCCGAGCGCCATCTGCGAGCGGCCCGCGTTGTGCACGCAGAGGAAGAGCACCGTCGGCTTGCCGTCGGTGACGCTGCCGTCGACCCGGGCGAGGGCGCGCAGCCGCTGGCGGGCGAACTTCTCGGTGAGCAGCGGCAGGAAGTTCGGAACGGTCGCCGAGGTGGCGAGCTGCGCGTAGGACGTGTGCAGGAAACGCTCGATCGTCTCGCGGCCGAAGACGCCGTCGAACTCGACGGCGAGACGGTCGGCGGCCGCGTCGACGGCGGCCTCCTGGTCGACGGTGATGGTGGCGCGGGCGGCGGTGTCGGTCATGGGTGCTCCTGTGGTCAGGCCGCGACGATGCGCGGCACGAGGTGGTCGACGCGCCGGGTCAGCTCGTCGTAGGCGTGGTCGAAGGCGTCACGGGTGCCGACGCGCACCGGGTCGGGGATCGACCAGTGCAGCCCGTCGACGGCGAGCTCCTCGTGCGCGGTGTCGCAGACGGTGACGAGGTAGTCACCTTCTGCGCGGATGTCGTCGAGGCGGCGGGGTCGGCGCGCTCGGAGCGGGAGGCCGTGACGCTCGGCGGTCTCGAGAGCCCCCGCGTCGATCCGGTCGGCAGGATGCGTGCCCGCCGACGCCGCCGGAACGGCTGAGCGCCGGTTCCACAGGGCGGCGGCGAGCTGCGAACGCGCGGAGTTGGCGGTGCACACGAACACGACGCGGCGGGCGGTGACCGTCGGTCCGGCGACGAGTCCGTCGAGGGCACCGGGTCGAAGCCGCACGTAGCTGCGGCGCCGGTCGGCTTCGGATCGCCCGCGGATGATGAGCTCCGCCCGCTCGAGAACGTTGAGGTGGTGGGCGAGAAGGTTCGAGGGTGTGCCGAGGTCGAGTTGCAGCTCGCTCGGCGACCGGTCGCCGAGGGTGAGCAGGTCGACGATGCGCAGGCGCGCCGGATCGGCCAGGGCGGCGTGACGGGCCGCCCGGTGCTCGAGGTTCCACTCGTCGTTCATTGACTCAATGTTGACTGAGGCATCGGCATCCGTCAAGATGGCGACGCGATGAGAATCCTCACCTGGCGGCGACTGGCCGCAGAGTTCCTCGGCACGGCGCTGCTCGTGACCGTCGTCGTCGGCTCGGGCATCATGGCCTCCCGACTCTCCCCCGACGACGTCGGGCTGCAACTGCTGCAGAACAGCCTCGCGACGGCCCTCGGGCTCGGGGTCCTGATCGCCGTGCTCGCGCCGGTGTCGGGGGCGCACTTCAACCCCGTCGTCTCGCTCGCCGAGGCATTCACGCGCCGCGGGACCGACCGGGCGGCCGTCGTCGGGTATCTGCCCGCCCAGCTTCTCGGCGGCATCGCCGGGGCCCTGCTCGCGAACACGATGTTCGACGTCGGCCCGGCCCTGGCATCCACCGAGCGGGCCTCGATCGGAACGCTGCTCGCCGAGGTCGTCGCGACGGCAGGACTCGTGCTCGTCATCCTCGGCCTCACCCGTGCCGGGCGTTCGATCCCGGTCGTCGCGACCGCCGTCGGCGCGTACATCGGCGCGGCGTACTGGTTCACGAGCTCGACGTCGTTCGCCAACCCCGCCGTCACCGTCGGCCGCATCTTCTCCGACACCTTCGCGGGCATCGAGCCGCTCTCGGCGCTCGCGTTCATCGCCGCGCAGCTCGTCGGCGGAGCCGTCGGCGTCGCCCTCGCCGCCCTCCTCTTCCCGCGACCCGTGTCGGCCGATGCCGACGTGGTCGTTCCGAACCCCGCCCGCTGACCGAGAGGCCCCCTGTGCACATCGTCGCCATCGGCGGCAGCGACGCGGGCATCTCCGCCGCGCTGCGCGCCCGCGAGCTCGACCCCACGGTCGAGGTGACCGTCGTCGTCGCCGACCGCTACCCGAACTTCTCGATCTGCGGCATCCCGTACTACTTCACGGGCGACGTGCACCCGTGGCAGTCGCTCGCCCACCGCACCGTCGCCGACCTCGAGGCGACCGGGATGCGGCTGCGGCTCGACACGTTCGCCACCGACATCGACGTGGCCGGGCGCCGACTGGAGGTGCGCGATGCCGACGGGAGGCTCAGCCGCATCCCCTACGACGAGCTCGTCGTCGGCACGGGCGCGCTGCCCTCCCACGCGGGCATCGCGGGGCTCGACGAACTCGGACCCGACGACGGCGTGCACGTGCTGCACTCGATGGGCGACACGTTCGCGCTCGAGCGCCATCTCGACGAGCGTGCGCCGCGGTCGGCGATCATCGTCGGCGCCGGGTACGTGGGGCTCGAGATGGCGGAGGCGTTCGTCGCCCGCGGCATGCGGGTGACGCAGCTGCAGCGCGGACCGGAGGTGCTCTCGACGCTCGACCCCGAGCTCGGCGCCCTCGTGCGCGCGGAACTGGAGCGGCACGGCGTCGAGGTCTCGGTCGACACTCGCGTGTCATCGGTGCACCGAACGGGTGCGGGGCTCACGGTGGTCGGCACGCGCGGAGGTGCTCCGTTCGAACAGACCGCCGACCTCGTGCTCGCGGTCGTGGGGGTGCGTCCCAACACCGAGCTGCTCGAGCGCGCCGGGGCGACTCTCGGCGCCGGCGGCGCGGTCGTCGTCGACGAGCACATGCGCACGGGACTGCCGAACGTGTGGTCGGCCGGCGACGGCGTCGTCACGCACCACCGGATGCTCGGCGTCACCTACCTCCCGCTCGGCACGACCTCGCACAAGCAGGGGCGTGTCGCCGGGGAGAACGCGCTCGGCGGATCGGCGCGGTTCGCCGGCAGTCTCGGCACCCAGGTCGTCAAGGTCTTCGAGCTCGTCGCCGCCCGCACGGGGCTCCGCGAGCACGAGGCCGTCGCCGCGGGGTTCGCGCCGCGCAGCACGACCGCCGCGGCCGACGACCACAAGGCCTACTACCGGGGCGCGAAGCCGATCACGATCCGCGTCACGGGGGATGCCGACTCCGGCCGCCTGCTCGGCGCGCAGCTCGTAGGCTCCTACGGCACGGAGGTGTCGAAACGCGTCGACGTCTTCGCGACGGCGCTGCATCACGAGACGACGGTGTCCGGGATGAGCGACCTCGACCTGTCGTACACCCCTCCCCTCGGCGCGCCGTGGGATGCGGTGCAGGTCGCCGCGCAGGCGTGGGTGCGCGCCGGCTGATCGGTCAGCGCCCGAAGCGCCGCCAGCTCGCGTGCTCGAGCGCGAGCCGACGCAGCGCCCCGAGTGCGACCTCGTAGGCGATCGTTCCGACGACCGCGACCTCCATCTGCGCGGCGCGGTCGACGGCGGGCACCTGACCGAGCTCGGCGGCCGCCTGCGCGGTGAGGGCCGGCATCCGGTCGTCGAACGCGGCGAGGTCGATCTGCCACCCACCCGACCGCATCGCCACCAGGGCGTCGGCGAGCATCCCGCGCACGTGGGCGTCGGGGCGCACGTGCAGCCGGTGGCGGCGCACGAAGGCGTCGACCTCGTCGAGCGCGGTCGCGTAGGCGGGGCCGGAGCGGTCGCGCGGCGGGACCATCGCATCCTGGGCGACGCCGAACGCGTCGTGCAGCGGAAGGGCGTCGTCGTCGACGGCGGCGAGCACGCGCTTGATGTCGCCGAGCTGCAGGTTGCCGAGCTCGAGCAGGGCTCGCACGAGGCGCGCCCGACGCACGTGCCCGTCGTCGTACGCCGCCTGGTTGACGGCGGTGGCCGTGCCGGGATGCAGCAGCCCTTCACGGAGGTAGTACTTGAGCGTCGCGATCGGGAGCCCCGTCGCGTCCGCGAGCGCCGCGATGCGCATGCGATCCCCCCTTGACGTCCTCGATAGATAGTGGCACTCTCCATTACGGAGAGTCAAACTATCTATTTCTGAGGAGGCACCATGCGAGTACATCCGGGTCGGTACACCGCACGCATCGACGGCGAGTTCGTCGTCTTCGTCATCGGCATGCGCATCAACAAACTCTGGAAGGTGCATCGCTGGGCCCCGGTCGCCGCCGCGATGGGGCCGATGCTGCGCGAACTGTTCACCCACCCCGAGAAGGGACTGCTCAGCGTGCAGTACGGCTGGTCGGGGCGCACGATCACGCTCATCCAGCACTGGCGCAGCTTCGAGCAGCTCGAACGCTTCGCGCGCGACCGCGATGACCCGCACCTGCCCGCGTGGCGGGCGTTCAACCAGCGGGTCGGGGCGAGCGGCGACGTGGGGATCTTCCACGAGACCTACCGGGTCGCGCCCGGCGCCTACGAGACGCTCTACAGCAACATGCCCGTCATCGGGCTCGCCGCCGCGGGTGAGCACCTGCCGGTCGCGCGTCGTGGCGACACCGCCCGTGCGCGCATCGAGGCGGATGCCGGCTGAGCGTCAGCCCTTGCCGAGCGTGACGAGGTAGACCACCTCGACGTCGTCGGGATCGCCCGTGAGCGTCAGGTCGACGTCGAGCACCTGCCCGCCGACCTCCCCGATGAAGTGGT
The DNA here is from genome assembly GCA_946481135.1 of uncultured Microbacteriaceae bacterium. The sequence goes on along the minus strand of CAMLMQ010000013.1, from coordinate 14,315 downwards.
GCTTGTCGCTCAGGTAGGAGTCGTTGCCGAGCACCGAGTTCACCGTGTGAGCGAGGGTGCCCGCCGCGTCGAGTGCCGCGACGGACGCGTCGAAGGCGTCGCGAGAGGTGCAGGCGAACTCGAACGACCACTGCGTGTCGAAATCGGTCTCGGTCACCTCCGACTCGACGAGCTCGCCGCACCCTTCGAGGGGCAGCTCGGGCATCCCCTCGGCCTGCACGGGTCCCGCGGCGGTCGTGCCCTCGGCGGGCGCCGGCGAGGTGGCCGACCCCTCGCCAGTCGTCTCGCCGGCGAGGAGGGTGGCCGAGGGTTCGGGGGCCGGGGTGGCGCATCCGGTGAGGGCGAGGACGGCCACCGCGCCGGCGACCAGAAGGCGGAAGGGCATCGACATGGCGACAGTGTGCCGCGCGGTCGCGGCGGCTTCCATGAGTGATTCCCACTCATGGCGGAACCCGTCGGGATGTCGTGAGGATGCCGCCATGAGAACCCGTGTACGACTCGGCATCCCGACGGTCGTCCTCACCACGCTGCTGCTCGCCGGATGCGCCCCGGAGTCGTCGAGCAGCGCCTCGGGCGGCGCGAATCCCTCGGGGTCGCCCGCGGCCGACGATCACGAGGCGAACGGATGCCCGGTCGGTGCGTGGCTGCTCGACAACGACTCGTGGGCGTCGGAGCTCGCGCGCGTCTGGGCCGAGAGCGTGCCGGGCGCCGAGGTCGAGGTCACCGGATCGCTCGAGCTCGACTGGGGGGCCGACGGCACGTACCTGCTCACCGCCGCGGCATCGCGATCGGCGGTGCGCGGCGTCGCCGAGGGCGCGACGTTCGAGCAGATCGTCGAGCACGACGGCACCGAGAGCGGCACCTGGTCGGGCGCCGGCCCCGACTACGCGCTCGTCGCGACCGACGAGACCGGAATGACGTCGGTCGTCAGCATGGACGCCGGGGGAGGCGCGATGGTGATCGATCAGTCGACCGTCGCCTCGGAGCCGTGGTCGGGATCGATGACGATCGACTGCACCGGCACGGGGATGACCACCACGGTCGCCGAAGCGTCGGGCACGATCACCGTGGCGTGGTCGCGTCGGTGAGGAGGCCGAGCCGCTCCATCGCGTCGCGCAGCTCGTCGCGCGAGGCGACGCCGAGCTTGCGGTACACGGAGTAGAGCTGGTTCTCGACGGTGCGTACCGACACGTTCAGCCGGTCGGCGATCTCTCGCGACCGGAGTCGGTTCGCCGCCCCGCGCGCGACCTCCCGCTCGCGGGCGGTCAGGCTCGGGAGGTCGCGGCGCTGCAGCGCCGGTGCGTCGACACCGGCGGCGAGCCGTGTGATCGCGCTCTGCAGCCGCGTGTGCACGTCGTCGCTCGCGGGCATGCCGAGCGCGATCAGCATCCCGTCGATCGCGACCGTCACGAGGCCCGCCCGCGCTGCCCGGCGGGCGGCCGGGACCACGTCGGCGGGCCGCCGATCACGCAGCGCCGTCGCCAGGTCGCGCACGGCGACGCACGGATCCACACGCTCGGCCATTCCCGTGCAGAGTTCGTCGGCGAGCTCGGCGGTGCGGTCGGTCTCGCCGAAACGGATCGCCGTCGCGAGGGTCAGCCCGCCGAGGTAGCGGTACCCCGACGCGATCGCGTCCTCGACGACGGTGAGCACGGTCGCCGCGGCACCGCGCGAGTCGCCCTCCGCGGCGAGGAGGTAGGCGCGGCACTCGGCGGCCTGCAGCACGGCGGCGCCGCTCACCTCCCCGCCGTCGAGCGCCTCGAGTCGGGACCGGGCGTCGTCGAGGTCGCCCCGCTGCGCGGCGGCGGTGGCGCGCACGGCGCGCGCGAGGGCGATGAGCTCCCCGCCGTCCCAGCGCTGCAACTGCTCGATCGCAAGGTCGCCGAGCTCGAGGGCGTCGGCGAGCCGGCCCTCTTGGAGGCGCTGCGCGGCGAGCATCACGGTGTGGAAGCCCACCTCCTCGGGTGCCTCGGCGCGCGCCGACTCCAGGTAGGCCGCCGCCTCCTCCGCGGGCCGGGTCGCGCGCAGCTCGAGCACGCGCTGCAGGCCCAACGCGATCCCGGCCGTCGAGGCGAGGTCGCCGAGGGCCGCGCGGGGCACGAGCAACGGACCCGCCGCGCTCAGGGCCGCCCGATGCTCGCCGCGCATCGAGGCCGCGACCGAGGCGGCGATCGCGCCTCGCACGCGTTGCTCGGGTTCGTCGTCGAGCGCACCGGTCGTGCGCTCGGCCAGCACCCGCCACCGCCAGAGGTCGGCGTCGAGTGCGACCGCCTCGGCCGACGTCAGTCGACTGCGCACCCGTTCGGCATGGGCGACCGCCTGCGTGGGCTCGCCGCGTCGATAGGCGAGGTGCTCGCCGTGGGCGCTCGCGAGCGCGGCCGCCTCGGCCGGATCGGCCGCGAGGTCGTCGGCCAGGGCGAAGAGCCGGTCGGCCCCGTCGAGGTCGTGGGCGAGCGAATGCGCGTGCGCCGCGGCGAGGTGGGCGTCGAACGCCACCGAGCGACGAGCGGGCTGGGCGACGGCGAGGTCGGCGAGTTCGACCGCCCGGTGCGGATCGCCGAGCGCCGCGGCGTGTGTCGACGCCCAGGTCAGCTCCTCGGCGGTGAGGCGGCGTCCGGCGCGGCGCTCCAACTCGACCGCGGCGAAGCGCCGCGTCGGGTCGTCGGCGGCGCGCAGCACCCGCACCGCCTCATCCACCGCGTCGGTTGTCGACGCCGCTTCCGCGATGAGCGGATGCGCCACCCGCACACGCGTGGATCCGGCGTCGGTCACGACGAGACCGCGGCGCACGAGTTCGGCGAGCGCCGCCTCGCGGCCCGGCGGCACGAGCACGCGCGCGCGGGGGACGGGCTGCGTCAGGGCGACGACCCCGAGCAACCGGCGCGCGTTGTCGCTCAGGTCGGCCAGGCGTGCCGCGAGCATCGACGCGAGGTCGGTCGGCGACGGGGTGTCGACGACCTCGACGTCGTCGCCGCGGTGGAGGACGCGTCCCTCCTCGATCGCCGCCTCGACGAGCAGACGCAGGTGCAGGGGGTTGCCCGCGGTCTCCCAGACGAGCCGATGCAGGTCGGACTCGCGCACGGGCACGCGGAACCGCTCCGCGAGCAGCCGCGCGACCTCGTCGGCCCCCAGGCCCTCCACCGCGAGGCGGCGCACGAGTCGGTCGCCGTCGAGCCGCCGGAGGGGTGCCGGCAGGGTCTCGCCGGACCGGGCCGTGCCGACCACGGGCACGCCGAACCCGACGACGAGCCGTCGCACGATCTCGGCCGAGGCGTCGTCGAGTCGCGGGGCGTCGTCGACGACGAGCAGCCGTCGATCGAGGGCGGCGGCCACCGCCTCGACCCCGACGCCCGACGCCGGGTCGAGCTCGGCTGTCGCCCCGACGACGTCGAGGGCGTCGAGCAGCACGCCGAGCGGGGTCGAGGTGCGCTCGGCGAGGGCCGAGACCGTGACGGCGGTGCGTCCGGGCAGGCGCCGGGCCGCCTCGGCGGCCAACGCCGTCTTGCCGACGCCCGCGGGGCCGTCGAGCACGATCATCCGCGGCGGACGTTCGGCGAGCGCGGTCAGCACCGCCGAGAGCGCCGCCTCGCGTGTGACGATCGGCCACGGCATCCCGCTCCGCCCGGGCGGGGCCGCACCGGGGTTCTCGGGCCGCATCGCTGAGAGAGTATCGGCCCGGTGCGCGCCGGGCAACGCGCCCGATACCGTCGGGGGGTGACCGCGCCATCCGCCACTGTCGTCGACTACCCCTCCGGAGCGCTCGCGTCGCGCGGCGTCGTGCTCGCCACGCTCCCGGTGGGCGAGCTGCTCGGGGTGGTGCTCGACCGCACGGCGTTCCATCCCGTCGACGCGGGCTGGCCCGACCAACCCGCCGATCGCGGCACGCTGGAGGTCGACGGGGTGACGTACCCCGTGGTGGATGCCGTCGTGGGAGCGACCGACGGCGGCGACATCCTGGTCGGCGGCGACATCCCGGTGCGCACCGGCGCCCCGGGATGGGAGTTTCTCGTGGTGCACCTGCTGCGCCCCGATGTCCGGGTCTCGCTCGGTCAGCAGGTCGCCGTGACCGTCGATGAGGGTTACCGCCGCGCGCTGTCGACCGGCCACACGGGATGCCATCTCGCGTCGCTCGCGCTCGATGCCGCGCTCGCCGACGCGTGGACGAAGGAGGTGCCGGCCGACGCGCTCGGACACCCCGGCTTCGACGCGCTCGCGTGCCAGTCGTCGCGCATCGACGACAACGGCTCCGTCGACATCTACCGCATCGGCAAGTCGCTGCGTCGCCGCGGCTTCGACCCCGCCGCCCTCGACGATCTCGCGGGTGTCGAGGCGCGGGCGAACGCGCGGCTCGCGGAGTGGGTCGCGACGGGGGCCGACATCCGCATCGACCGCGACGGCGACACCCTCGGCGACCGCCGCCGCTGGGTGTGTGCGTTGCCCGGGCGTGAGGCGGTCATCCCGTGCGGGGGCACGCACCTCCGCACCCTCGCCGAGGTGGCGGCCATCACGGTGCGGTTGACCCGCGGCGACGTCGACGGCGGGCTCGAGCTCACGATGACGACCGAGGTGACGCCGGCGTGAAGCTCGACCTCACGAAGCTCGACTCCTTCCGGGCGCGGGTGGGCGAGTTCCGGGTGCTCGAGGTGCCGCCGCTGCGGTACCTCGCCCTCGACGGGCACGGCGACCCGAACACCGACACCTACCGGCGGGCGCTCGAGACCGTCTACCCGGTGGCGTACAAGCTCAAGTTCGCGAGCAGGGCCGCCGGGCGCGACTACGGGGTGCCGCCGCTCGAAGCGCTGTGGTCGGCCGACGACCCGGCGAGCTTCACGACCGCCCGCGACAAGTCGACGTGGGACTGGACGGTGCTGTCGATGGTGCCCGAGTGGATCACGCCGGACGACGTCGAAGCCGCCGTGGCCGTCACGACGGGCCCGCGTCGCGACGACGTGCGGCTGCTGGTGCTCGACGAGGGCCTGTGCGTGCAGACCCTCCACGTGGGCTCGTACGACGACGAGGGGCCGACCCTGGCGCGGATGCACGACGAGTTCATCCCCGCGCAGGGGCTCGTCATGACCGGTCGCCACCACGAGATCTACCTCAGCGACGCGCGGCGCACCGCCCCGGAGAAGCTGCGCACGATCCTGCGCCAGCCGGTCGCCCGCGCTCAGGCGACGTAGACCTTCCGCAGGGTCTCATGCACGACCCAGGTCGTCCGCATCCCCGCCGTGAGCCGCACGACCGACCCCGGCGCGAGCTCGATCGTCGGCAGCTCCGGCTCGTCGAACCGCACGGTCGCGCGTCCGCTCAGCACGACGAACAGCTCGTCGGCTTCGACGTCGGTGGCGGTGCCGGGCGTCATCTCCCAGACGCCGAGCTCGTCGGCATCCTCGTGCAGCACGGTCGCCCCGGCCGACGGCGCACCGGCGAGCACCTGATCGGCCGGGAGGGGGGTGAGCGGGATGTCGACGCCCGCCGCGTCGGCGACGACCCCGGGGTCGAGCGTGGTCACGAGTCGAACCCCAGGCCGAGGGCATCCAGGGTTCGGAGCAGCATGTTGCGCCGACCCTGCCGGTGGTCGGCGCGGTCGAGCGACCACCGGGTGGCGTTGATGCCGACGGATGCCGCCGGTTCGGGTGGGAACGGCAGCGGCCGCTCGCGCACCATCCGCAGCCGCGTGCGTTCGGTGTCGAGTCCCTCGAGCCGGTCGAGCATCACGTCGGCGGCGAAGCGGGTCGCGGCGACGCCGAGTCCGGTGAACCCGGCGGCGTAGGCGACGCGACCGCGGCGGGCGAGCCCGAAGAAGGCGCAGAAGCGGGTGCTCGTGTCGATCACCCCCGCCCAGCGGTGGCTGAACCGGATGCCCTCTAGCTGCGGGAAGGTCGTGAGGAAGTGGCTCGCGAGCCGCGCGTACGACTCCGGCCGGTCTTCGTACCGCGGACGGATGCGCCCCCCGGCGTGGTACACGGCGTCGTATCCGCCGTAGAGGATCCGGTCGTCGGCGGTCAGCCGGGAGTAGTGGAACTGGTTCGCGAGGTCGGCGAGACCCTGCCGGTGGTGCCAGCCGATCGCGTCACGCTGCGCCGTGGTGAGCGGCTCCGTCATGAGCACATAGTCGTAGACGGGCACGGTCATGAGTCGGTTGCGCCGCAGCAGCGCGGGGAACGCATTGGTCGCGAGTGCCACGTGCCGCGCCCGCACACGCACCGGGCCCGCGTGCAGCACCACGGCATCCCCGTCGTCGTCGAGGCGCCGCACGCGCGTGCCCTCGACGAGCTCGACGCCGAGCTGCCGCGCGACCCGTGCGAGTTCCGCGGCGAGCTTGCCGGGATGGGCGAGCGCCGTGCCCCGCTTCTCCCACCGGCCGGCGAGGAAGGTCGGCGAGTCGATCTCGGCCCGCACGGCCTCCGCGTCGAGCAGCACGTCGTCGTCGCTCGTCGGTCCGTCGAGCCACGCCACCTGGTGCGGCTCGATCGCGACGCTCAGCGTGCCCGTGCGCTCGAAGTCGACGTCCATGCCGTAGCGGGCGACCGCATCCTCGAGGGCGTCGAGGTTCTCGTGGCCCAGCTCGTCGAGCCGGGCGAGCTCCTCGGGCCAGCGGCGCTCGCCGTTCGCCTCGCCATGGGTCAGGCTCGCCTCGACGAACCCGCCGTTGCGGCCCGACGCCGCCCAACCGACGGTCGCCGCCTCGATCACCATCACCGAACGGTCGGGATCGCGCTCCTTCGCCCGGATCGCCGTCCACAGCCCCGTGTAGCCGCCGCCGACGATCGCGAGGTCGACGCGGGCGTCGGCCGTGAGGGGGCGCGCCCTCTCGCCCGGCGCGTCCTCGAGCCAGAAGACGGCGTGCCGGGTGTCGCGCAGCGCATCCGCGACGGTGCGCGGATCGGGGGCGGCGCGCTCGAAGACCGTGGGAGAGGATGCCGGCATGCTCACATGGTGGCCGACGCCTCGGGCGGACGCCAGCGCCGTATCCTCGATCCCGGGAGAGGGGTGAGGTGAGCGAGCCGACCGGGGCGCCGCAGCCGCCGCGCTACGCGGCGCAGCTGCGCGAGATCGCGACGCTCGCGCGGCAGTACCACGCTCTCCTCGGCCGGTCGCTCGATCTCAATCCGACGGCGCTCGACGCGATGGACCGGCTGATCCGCGAGGGCCCGCTAACGCCGACCGAGATCGCCGACCGCCTCGGCATCTCGCCCGGCGCGACGACGAGCGTCGTGCGTCGGCTCGAGCAGACGGGGCACGCGCACCGCGTCGACCACGACCTCGACCGCCGGAGCGTACGCATCGTCGCCGCCGAGGCCTCGGTGCGGACGGCGATCGAGCGCCTGCAGCCCCTCATCGGGGCGCTCGCGACGCGGGTGGGCAAGTACTCGCCCGAGCAACTCGCCCTCGTCTCGGACTTCCTCGACGACGTCACCGCGGCGTATCAGGAGGGGATCGACGATCTCGGCCGCGCCGCGGGTCAGGCGGGTTCGGCGGAGTCGGGTCCGGTCGCGCCGGGACGGTAGTCGCCGAAGCTCCACTCGTACCCCCCGGGGTCGAGCACGCGGGCCCGGCGCCCGCCCCACGGCGTGTCTTCGGGCACGATCACGGGTCGCGACCCGGCGTCGAGGGCCTGCTCGTACCGGGCGTCGACGTCATCGGTCGGAACATAGAGGCCGTAGCCGACGGAGCGTCGGCGCAGGCGGGGGGACTCGTAGTCGTCGTCGTATCCGGCGACCATGACGACGCCCGACCCGACGCGCACCTCGGCGTGCTGCAGGGCGCCGTCGGGTCCGGCGACGCGGGAGACGACGGGGAACCCGAGCCGCGTCATCCAGGTCAGCGCCGTCTCGGGGTCGCGGTAGCTGAGGTACGCGTGCAGCCCGTCGGTCATCCCGGCCTCCCGAAGTGGTTTAGTAATCGAAGTATAAAAGACGGGTTGCGGCGGGTGCGGAGCGATCCTCAGTAGGCTCGGGCCATGAGCACACCGGGCACGACCGTCCCCGCCGGCTGGTATCCCGACCCCGAGAACGGCGCGCAGGGACGCTACTGGGACGGCGCCGCGTGGACCGACGTGCGGCATGTGCCCGGCCAGCCCTACCCCGCGGTGCCCCCGCCGAAGGCCCCGCCGGGTACGGACGGGAACACCCTGTGGATCTGGCTCATCATCTTCGTGCCGCTGATCCCCTCGCTCCTGCTGCTGTTCGTGCCCTGGGATCGCGCCTTCGTGTTCGACCCCGCGGCCCCCACCGCCGCCGAAGGCATCGGCGGCATGGTCGACGTGTTCCTCTCACCCTTCTACTGGGCGGCCGTGCTGCTCGGGTACGTCACGTACGGGCTCTGCGTCGTCTTCGCCTACCGCGACATGCGCGAACTCGCCGCCCGCGGGGTGCCGAAGCCGTTCCACTGGGCGTTCGCCTTCATCGGCGGCGTCGTCTACACGATCGGCCGCTCGGTGATCGTGAAGCGCCGCACGGGCCGCGGCCGCGCGCCGCTGTGGGCGGAGATCGGAGTTCTGCTCGTCAGCATCGCGATCGTCGTGTGGGTCGAGGTCGTCATCTTCACCTCGATGAGCGACATGTTCCGGATGATGCCCGCGCCGTGACCGTCGCACCCTGACGACCGGCCCGGATGTCGGTGGCGCGAGGTACCGTGGAAGAAATCCACGACACGCCGAGAACACAACATCTAGGGGAATGACATCCGTGTGATTCCGGTTATATAGTGGGGATTCACGCGGCGGCCACCGCCGTGGGGGATGGCAACAGACTTAGAGGAGGACCCATGAACGACGTCGACACCGTGGGCGGCTACTCGGTTCCGGTCGACCCGATGGACGACCTGCAGTGCGAGAGCTGCCAGTAATACGGCACCCAGCCTTCGACGCCCCGGATGACTTCGTCTCCGGGGCGTCGACCATTTAATCCGCCCCGCGAAGCCCTGGGTAGGCTGAAGCACGTGCCGGTGAATCCCGCGATCGAAGGTCGCACCTACCCGCCGACGTCGCCCTACCTCGTCGGGCGCGAGAAGGTGCGCGAATTCGCCCGCGCCGTGTTCGCGACGCACGCCACGCACCTCGACGTCGAGGCCGCGCGGGCTGCCGGCTATGCGGATGTCGTCGCCCCCACGACCTTTCCGATCGTCGTGACGGCCGCGACGCTCGAACAGCTGCTCGCCGACGAGGATGCCGGCGTCGACTTCACCCGGGTGGTGCACGGCGACCAGCGCTTCAGCTACACCCGCCCCATCGTCGCCGGCGACGAACTCACCGCGACGATGACGATCGCGAGCGTGAAGTCGATCGGCGGCCACAGCATGGTGACGTCGGAGTCGGCGATCACCGACGCGACGGGCGCGCACGTCGTCACCGCGACCTCCACACTCGTCGTGCGGGGCGACGACTGATGGCGCTCGACGTCGGCGAGATCGTCGCCGAGGCGTCGTTCGCGCTCACTCGAGACTCGCTCGTGCGCTACGCGGGCGCCTCGGGAGACTTCAACCCCATCCACTACCGCGACGACGTCGCCGCCTCCGTCGGACTGCCCGGCGTGCTCGCCCACGGGATGCTGACGATGGGTCTCGCCGTGCAGCCTGTCATCGACTGGCTCGGCGACCCGGGCCGGGTGCTCGACTATCAGGTGAAGTTCACGCGACCCGTCGTCGTCGACCCGCAGACCGGAGCCGTCGTGTCGGTGCTCGCGAAGGTCGGTGCCGTCGACGACGACGCGATACGGATCGACCTCACGGTGACCTCGGGCGAGCAGACGGTGCTCGGCAAGGCGCAGGTGCGCGTGCGTCCCGCAGCCGGATGACCGACCTCGCCGAGCTCACGACGCTGCGGGTGGGCGGCCCCGCCCGCCGGCTGCTCGAGCCGGCGACCCGCGACGAGCTCGTCGCCGTGGCACGGGACACCTGGGGCAGCCCCGAGGATTGGCTCATTCTCGGTGGCGGGTCGAACCTCGTCGTCGCCGACGAGGGGTTCGACGGAGACGTCATCCGGGTGCTCACGAAAGGCGTGTACGAGTCGCGCGTCGCCGGGTCCTCTCGCGCGGGTCTGCGGGTCGAGGCGGGCGAGACCTGGGACGACGTCGTCGCCACCTCCGTCGCCCGGGGTCTCTCGGGGATCGAGGCGCTGTCCGGCATCCCGGGATCGACGGGCGCGGCCCCCGTGCAGAACATCGGCGCTTACGGGCAGGAGCTGAGCGACACGCTGCAGGCGATCGAGTTCCTCGATTTCGAGACCGGCGAGCTCGCCACGATCCCCGCGGCCGAGCTCGGCCTCGGCTACCGCACGAGCGTCCTCAAACGGGGTCGGCTCGGACTGGTCGTCGCCGTCCATCTCGCTCTGCACGACGACGGCGGGCTGAGCCGACCCATCGCCTACGCGCAGCTCGCGTCGACGCTCGGCGTCGCGATCGGCGAGCGGGTGCCGGTGGCCGACGTGCGTGCCGCCGTGCTCGGGCTGCGGGCCTCGAAGGGCATGGTGTGGGACCCGGCCGACCCCGACTCGGTGAGCGCGGGCTCGTTCTTCACCAATCCGATCGTCACCGAGCAGTTCGCGCGCGGCCTTCCCGCCGACGCCCCGCGCTGGCCGATCGAGGCCGAGGAGCCGGAGCGCGTGTTGCCGCTCGGCGCCGACGTGCCGCCGATCGCCGAGGGCGAGTATCGGGTGAAGCTCTCCGCCGCGTGGCTCATCGAGCGCGCCGGCATCCCGCGCGGGTTCTCGCTGCCCGGCTCGCGCGCGGCGGTGTCGAGCAAGCACACCCTCGCGATCGTGAACCGCGGCGGCGCGACCGCCGCCGACATCGTGCAGCTCGCCGGCTTCCTCCAGACACGCGTGCTCGCCGAGTTCGGGGTCAACCTGCAGCCTGAGCCGGTGCTCATCGGCGTCGAGCTCTGACCAACGCAGCATCCTTGATTCACCCGGCGACGAGCGCCTCCCGCAGGGCCGCGAGGAGGTCGTCGACCTCGGTCGTGCGCACCTCGACGATCGCGCGGGGATAGCGGTCGAGCAGGCTCTCGGGCGCTCCGCCGAGGTGCAGCAGGGCGTCGAGAGAGGCGCCCTGACGCGCGAGATCGGCATCCAGTTCGTCGAGGTCGGCGGGCGGCGCCGCGAGCACGAACCCGTCGGGCTCGGTGATGCCGAGGCGTTCCCGGAGGAGACTCGCAAGGGTGGCGCGGGTCTCCTCCGGACCTCCGGCGAGGAGGATGCGGATCACGCCGCCACCGCCGCGGGCTCGCGGGTGTCGACGAGGTACCGGGTGTAGGCGGGGATCGTCAGGAACGGCGGGAAGTCGTCGGCGAGGGTCACGTCGCGGAAGATCTCGGCCGCCTCCTCGAACCGGTGACCGTCACCGGTCGCGTACCGGTCGAGTTCCTCCAGCAGGATGCGTTCGATCCACTCCCGGGTCACCGCGGTGCCCTCGGCCGTCGTCACGCGCTGGGCGACCCACTGCCAGAGCTGCGAGCGCGAGATCTCGGCGGTGGCGGCATCCTCCATGAGGCCGTCGAGTGCGACCGCGCCCGTACCGCGCAGCCACGCCTCGACGTAGCGCAGCGCGATCGACACGTTGGCGCGCACACCCGCGTCGGTCACCTCGCCCGGGAACGTGAGGTTCACGAGGTCGGACGCCTCGACGTGCACGTCGTCGCGCAGCCGGTCGACCTGGTTCGGCCGGTCGCCGAGCACGGCGTCGAACTCGGCGAACGCGGTCGGCACGAGGTCGGGATGCGCGACCCATGTGCCGTCGAAGCCGTCGGTGGCCTCGCGGCGCTTGTCGGCTGCCACCTGCTCGAGCGCGGCGGCGGTGGCATCGGGGTCGCGGCGGTTCGGGATGAACGCGCTCATGCCGCCGATGGCGTGCGCCCCGCGCCGGTGGCAGGTCGCGACGAGCAGTTCGGTGTAGGCGCGCATGAACGGCGTCGTCATCGTGATCTGCTTCCGGTCGGGCAGCACGAAGCCCGCCCCGCGGCCGCGGAAGTTCTTGATGATCGAGAACACGTAGTCCCAGCGGCCCGCGTTGAGCCCCGCGCAGTGGTCCCGCAGCTCGTAGAGGATCTCCTCCATCTCGAACGCCGCCGTGATCGTCTCGATGAGCACCGTCGCGCGGATCGTGCCGTGCGCGATGCCGACGGCGGCCTCGGCGAACGTGAACACGTCGTTCCACAGCCGCGCCTCGAGGTGGTTCTCGAGCTTCGGGAGGTAGAAGTAGGGTCCCGTGCCGCGCGCGATCAGCTCGGTCGTGTTGTGGAAGACGTACAGACCGAAGTCGACGAGCGACGCCGACGCCGGCTGCGTGATGCCCGCCTGATCGGTGTAGCGCAGGTGCTTCTCGACGAGATGCCAGCCGCGCGGACGGGCGACGATCGTCGGGGTCGTTTCGCCGAGGCGGTACTCCTTGCCCTCGGCGGACGTGAAGTCGACCCGGCGGCGGATCGCGTCGAACAGGTTGAGTTGACCCTCGACGACGTTCGCCCAGGTGGGGCTCGTCGCATCCTCGAAGTCGGCCAGCCACACCTTCGCGCCCGAGTTGAGCGCGTTGACCGTCATCTTCCGGTCGGTCGGGCCGGTGATCTCGACGCGGCGGTCTTCGAGCCCCGGGCCGGGTCCCGCCACGCGCCAGGCGGGGTCGCTGCGGATGCCCTCCGTGTCGTCGAGGAAGCGCAGGTTGCGCCCGTTGTCGATCGCCTGGCGGAACAGCATCCGTCCCGCGAGGCGCTCCTGCCGTCGGCCGATGAAGAGGTCGTGCAGCCGGGTGAGGAACTCGAGCGCCTTGGGGCTGAGGATCTCGTCGTACCGCTCGCCGAGCGGCGCGATGATCTCGATGCGGATGTCCATGGTGTGCCTGTCTCTCTCTCATCCGTTCCGAGGGGTCGCATTTCGGCCTTCTGACGGCGCCAGAGCCCCGAAACGCGACCCCTCGGGATGGTTCAGTGGAACTGCTCGGACTCGGTCGACCCCACGAGGGCGAGGGTCTTCGAGGTGGGGTTGAGGGCGGTGGCGATCTTGTCGAAGTAGCCGGTGCCCACTTCGCGCTGATGCTTCGTCGCGGTGTAGCCGTGCTTCTCCGAGGCGAACTCGGCCTCCTGCAGCTCGACGTAGGCGCTCATCTGGCGGTCGCGGTAGCCCGACGCGAGCTCGAACATCCCGTGGTTGAGGGAGTGGAAGCCGGCGAGGGTGATGAACTGGAACGCGTACCCCATCGCCGAGAGCTCACGCTGGAAGCGCGCGATCTGGTCGTCGTCGAGGTGCTGCTTCCAGTTGAACGACGGCGAACAGTTGTAGGCGAGCTTCTGGTTCGGGAACTCGGCGTGGATGCTCTCCGCGAACTGCCGCGCGAGCTCGAGGTTCGGCTTGTCCGACTCGACCCAGAGCAGGTCGGCGTAGGGCGCGTACGCGTGACCGCGGGCGAGCACGGGGCCGATGCCGTTCTGCACCTCGTAGAACCCCTCGGCGGTGCGCTCGCCGGTGAGGAACGGCCGGTCGCGCTCGTCGTGGTCGCTCGTGAGGAGCGTCGCGGCGAGGGCATCCGTCCGGGCGATCACGATCGTCGGCACGCCCGCGACGTCGGCCGCGAGGCGCGCGGCGTTGAGGGTGCGGATGTGCTGCGAGGTCGGGATGAGCACCTTGCCGCCCATGTGGCCGCACTTCTTCTCGCTCGCGAGCTGGTCCTCCCAGTGCACGCCCGCGGCGCCGGCCTCGATCATGCCGCTCATGAGCTCGTAGGCGTTGAGCGGACCGCCGAAGCCGGCCTCGGCGTCGGCGACGATGGGCACGAGGTAGTCCTCGCCCTCGATCTGTCCCGTGCGCAGCAGGGCGTTGTTGATGCGCCGCACGACCGCGGGCACCGAGTTGGCCGGGTAGAGGCTCTGGTCGGGATAGGTCTGGCCGGCGAGGTTCGCGTCGGCGGCGACCTGCCATCCCGACAGGTAGATCGCCTCGAGACCCGCGCGCACCTGCTGCACGGCCTGGTTGCCCGTGAGGGCGCCGAGCGCGGCGACCCAGCGGGTGGGGTCGTCGTTGCGTTGGATGAGCTCCCACAGTTCCTCGGCGCCGCGGCGGGCGAGGGTGCGCTCCTCGCGCACGGGACCGCGGAGGTCGACGACGTCCTGCGCGGTGTAGTCGCGGCGCACGTCGCTCCACCGGGGGTCGGCGGCCCATTCGGTCTCGAGCTCGGCGGCGGTCTGGGTCTGGTCGCCGGGGCGGGCGCCGCGGCTCGTGGTGTCGGTCATGACCTCAGCGTGCGTGCGGCGGGCGAGGATTTCACCGGGCGAGCAGACAGAAATAATCGGCTTCTTCTATTCCGCCGAAGGATCGAAGGGGTGAGGAT
>CAMLMQ010000012.1 GCA_946481135.1 uncultured Microbacteriaceae bacterium | reverse complement strand
CCCTCGGGGTCGCGGGCGAGCGCCGCCCGAAGCGAGTCGAGCGAGACCCGGCCCACGGCATCCACGTCGACCCAGTCGATCACCGCGCCCTCGTGGCGGGAGAGCCACTCCACCGAGTCGAGGGTCGCGTGGTGCTCGGCGCGGGAGGTGAGGATGCGGGGTCTCGACACGTGCGCGTCGCGCGCTACTCGACCACCGGCTTGGCGTGCCCAGAAGGTGCCTTTGAGCGCGAGGTTGATCGCCTCGGTGCCCCCGCTCGTGACGACGACCTCGACCGGGTCGACGCCGAGCGACGCGGCGACGCGCTCTCGGCCGGTTTCGAGCAGATCGCGCGCCGCCTGCCCGTGCGCGTGGATCGACGACGGGTTGCCGACCACGGCGAGCGCGGCGACGTAGGCCTCCCGCACCGACGCGGGCATCGGCGTCGTCGCGGCGTGATCGAGGTAGACGGCCATGGGTTCACCCTAGGAACCCATACGCTGGAACGCATGCCCGCCGCCGCCACCCGGGGAACGCTCCGGAGCGATCCCCTCGCCGATCTCGGCGTCCGGGCGACCGCCGACGGCGGCGAGCTGCGGGTCTGGAGCGCGAACGCCCACGGACTCGAGGTGAGCGTCTTCGAGGGCAAGGACCGCGACTACGCGGCGTCGACGTTCTCGCTCACCCAGGATGCGGCGGGCGTCTGGAGCGGCTCCTCCCCCGACCTCGTGCCGGGTGCGTACTACGCGCTCCGCGCCCGCGGACCCGAGGGTCCCACTCACGCGTTCGACCCGCGCCGCAACCTGCTCGACCCCTACGCCCGCGGCCTCGCCCGCACGGGGTCGGGCGAGTGGCGCGGCTACGTGCAGGACGGGTCGTTCGACTGGGGCGGCGTCGCGAAGCCGGGAACGCCCCTCGACCACACCGTGATCTACGAGGCCCACGTGAAGGGCCTCACGCAACTGCATCCCGACGTCCCCGAGGAGCTGCGCGGCACCTACGCCG
Source organism: uncultured Microbacteriaceae bacterium (assembly GCA_946481135.1). Next base: position 30,019 of record CAMLMQ010000012.1, on the reverse strand, counting down.
GCCTCGCCCATCCCGCGACGATCGAGTACCTGCTGAGCCTCGGCGTGACCGCGGTCGAGTTGCTGCCGGTGCATCAGAGCGTGTCCGAGCAGCGGCTGCAGAAGATGGGCCTCGTCAACTACTGGGGCTACAACACGCTCGGGTTCTTCACCCCGCACGCCGGCTACGCGACGCGGGCCGCGCAGTTCGGCGGCACCGGCGCGGTGCTGCGGGAGTTCAAGGGGATGGTGCGCCTCCTCCACGAGGCGGGGATCGAGGTCATCCTCGACGTCGTCTACAACCACACGGCCGAGGAGGGCCCCGACGGCCCCGTCTTCTCCCTGCGCGGACTCGACAACGCCTCCTACTACCGTCAGGACGCCGCGGGCGCCTACATCGACACCACCGGATGCGGCAACACGATCGACTTCGAGCGTCCGGTCGCGCAGCGGCTCGTGCTCGACTCGCTGCGGTACTGGGCGAACGAGGTGCAGATCGACGGGTTCCGCTTCGACCTCATGGCGACGCTCGGCCGGGGTGCGGGGGCGGAGTTCGACCCCGAGCATCCGCTGCTGCTCGCCATCCTCGACGACCCGCACCTGCAGGGCGTGAAGATGATCGCCGAGCCGTGGGACGTCGGCATGGGCGGCTGGCAGGTCGGCAACTTCCCGCGCGGCTACTCGGAGTGGAACGACGGCTACCGCGACCGCATCCGCAACTTCTGGCTGCGCGACGTCGCCGACGCGCGCGCCACCGACGGGGTGCCGAGTGAGGGGATCGGGTCGCTCGCCCGCCGCCTCGCGGGCTCCAACCACGTGTTCGCCCTCGAGCGGGGCCCGCTCGCGAGCGTCAACTTCGTCACGGCGCACGACGGGTTCACCGCGTGGGATCTCGTGTCGTACGACGAGAAGCACAACCTCGGCAACGGCGAGGGCAACCGCGACGGCACGAACGACAACCGGTCGTTCAACCACGGCGTCGAGGGGCCCACGCAGGACGCCGAGATCCTCGCGGTGCGGCGGCGCGCCATCCGCAATCTGCTCGGCACGCTGCTGCTCTCGGCGGGTGTGCCGATGCTCACCGCGGGTGACGAGTTCGGCCGCACGCAGCGCGGCAACAACAACGCCTACTGTCACGACTCGGAGCTCACCTGGCTGCCGTGGGAGCACGAGGAGTGGCAGGAGGACCTGCTCGCGGTGACCCGCCATCTGCTGCGGTTGCGGCGCGAGAACCCCGCACTGCGGCCCGTGCGATTCGGCCGGTTCGGCGAGACGACGCCGAGCGCGACCCAGATGGACTGGTACAACAAGCAGGGCCTGTCGATGTCGCTCGACGACTGGGACTCGCCCGCGGAACGCACCCTGCAGTACCTCGCGGCGTCGACGCCGGAGTTCGAGGACTTCAACCGCATCCTGCTCGTCGTGCACGGGCTCGAGACCGAGGTGACGGTGACGCTGCCCGAACACGAGGGCGTCACCGGGTACACGCTGCTGTGGGACTCGTCGCAGGACGACCTCGGCGAACGCGAGACCGAGCACGTGCCGGGCGGGGAGCTCGCGATCGGGCCGACGTCGATGCTGCTGTTCCGCGCGCACTGAGTCGCGCCCGCAGCGGCGCGCGTTGAGTTCTGCTCGGCGATACCCTGGGCGCATGTCCGATGCCTCTGCTCCTCCCCCCGCAGGCTGGTATGCCGACCCCGAGAATCCGGCGGGCGAGCGCTGGTGGAACGGGTCGAGCTGGTCGGACCACAAGCGTGCGGCAGGTGCCCCGGTCGCGCCCGCACCCGCGTCGTCCGCGCCGGTGGCGGTGTCGCCGGCGACCGGCTTCACCTACGGCAGCACCTCTCCCGACGCGCGCCCCGACCCCTACGCTCCCGTCGCGGCCTCCGGCGCTCCGTACCGGCCCGCCGGCCCGTACTACGCCCCCGCCCCGTACGGTGCCGCCGCACCCGGCCAGGGCACGAACGGTCTCGCGCTCGCCGGCCTGCTCGTCGGGGCGATCGGGTGGCTCATCGTGCCCGTGCTCGCGGGCGCCGCCGGCATCGTGCTGTCGGCGATCGGACTGTCGCAGGCGAAGAAGCGCGAGGCCGCCGGGCACCCCAATCCCGGGCGCGGACTCGCGATCGCGGGCCTCATCGTCGGCATCGCCGTCACGTCGCTCACGATCATCGGGTACGTCGCGGTCGTCGCGACCCTGTTGGCGTCGTCATGACCATCGCCGGCTGAGCCGGATGGCGGGCACCCCGGCGACGGTCGCGCTGCGTGCGGCCGGCATCCCGTTCACCGAACGCGCCTACTCCCACGACCCCGCGGTCACCGACTTCGGGCGGGAGGCGGCGGAGGCGCTCGGCGTCGAACCCGACCGCGTGTTCAAGACCCTCCTCGCCGACGTCGACGGCCGTCTCGTCGTCGGCATCGTGCCGGTGACGGGGAAGCTCGACCTCAAGGCGCTCGCGGCGGCGGTCGGCGGCAAGCGGGCGACGATGGCGGACCCGGCTCTCGCCGAACGGCGCACGGGCTACGTCGTCGGCGGCATCTCGCCGATCGGGCAGAAGACCGCCCACCCGACGGTGCTCGACGAGACCGCGGAGCTGTGGGACACGGTGTTCGTCAGCGGCGGGCGGCGCGGCCTCGACCTCGAGCTCACCCCCACCGACCTCGTGCGGGCGACCACGGCGGTGCTGGCCGACATCGCCCGGTAGCGGGTTGAGTAGCGCCCGCGCCGCGCGCGGACGCGTATCGAAACCTCGCGGTCGCGACTCCGGGGTTTCGATACGCGGATCGCGTCCGGCGATGCGTTACTCAACCCGCACCGCGGGCGGTCAGGCGCTCGCGAGCAGCCCCAGTTCGGCGGGCGTGGCGAGGTAGTCGCTGTGCGGCACGACGCGCACCGTGTAGCCGAACGACCCGGAGCGGTCGAGCCGCACCGTGCCGTGGAAGGTCGCCGGAGCGCCGAGGTCGTGCGACTCCAGGTCGAGCCGCAGTCGCCGCACATCGGTCAGCCGGTCGCCCTCCCGCGCGTGCCCGTGCACGAGCTCGACCTTCACGTCGTCGGGCGTGAGGTCGCCGAGCTCGACGTAGGCGCGCACGTGCAGCTCCTCACCGAGCTGGGGTGTCGCGTCGACCCCGCCCGACTCGACGTGCGCGACGTGCACGGCCGGCCACGCCGTCTCGACACGCGCGACCCAGGCCGCGAGATCGCGGGCCGGTCGGTAGCCGGACGCCGAGATCGCGCGCTCGGCGACCGCCGCCGGCGTGTAGAGCCGCTCGACGTATTCGCGCACCATCCGGTCGGCCGAGAGCTCCGGCGAGAGGGTGGCGAGGGTGTGGCGCATGTCGGCGACCCACTTCGCGGGGATGCCCGCGGCATCCCGCTCGTAGTAGCGCGGCGCGATCTGGTGCTCGAGCAGGTCGTAGAGCGACGCCGCCTCGAGCGCGTCGCGTTCGGCCCCGTCGCCCGCGGAGTCGGCCGACGGGATCGCCCAGCCGTTGCGGGCGTCGTAGTACTCGTTCCACCAGCCGTCGAGGATCGACAGGTTGAGCGCGCCGTTCATCGCCGCCTTCATGCCCGACGTGCCGCACGCCTCGAGCGGACGCAGCGGGTTGTTGAGCCAGATGTCGCAGCCCGGGTAGAGGTGCTGCGCCATGCCGATGTCGTAGTTCGGCAGGAAGACGATGCGGTGGCGCACGTCGAGCCCCTGCGAGAACTCGACGAGGCGCTGGATGAGCCGCTTGCCCTCGTCGTCGGCGGGGTGCGACTTGCCCGCGATGACCAGCTGCACGGGCCGCTCGGGATGCGTGAGCAGCGCGCGCAGCCGCTCCGGGTCGTGGAGCATGAGGGTGAGGCGCTTGTACGTCGGCACGCGCCGCGCGAAGCCGATCGTGAGCACGTCGGGGTCGAGCAGGTCGCCGTACCAGGCGGGTGCCGCGATGCCGGGGTTCTCGTCGTCCCAGGCGGCCGCCATCCGTCGTCGGGCGTCGCTGACGAGGTGCTCGCGCATCCGCCGCTTGAGCGCCCACAGCTCGGCGTCGGTGACGGCGTCGGAGGCCCAGTCGGCGGCCGTCGTGTCGGAGGTGCCGAGCTTCGCCTCGGCGAGCGCCGCCACCTCGGGGTGCGTCCACGTGGGGGCGTGCACGCCGTTCGTGACCGACGTGATCGGCACGTCCTCGGCGTCGAAGTCGGGCCACAGCGCCTGGAACATCGAGCGGCTCACCTCGCCGTGCAGCTTCGAGACGCCGTTGGCGCGCTGCGCGAGTCGCAACCCCATGACGGCCATGTTGAACGCCGACGGGGCGTCGTCGGGGTGCCCGGGCGCGGTGTCGGGTTCGACCCCGAGCGCGAGCACGTCGGCGACGTCGACGCCGGGCAGCAGGTCGGTCGCGAAGTAGCGTTCGACGAGCGACGCCTCGAAGCGGTCGATGCCGGCCGGCACGGGGGTGTGCGTCGTGAACACCGTGCCTGCCCGCACGACCCGCAGCGCCTGATCGAAGGTCAGTCCTTCGCCGATGAGGTCGGCCGCCCGCTCGAGCCCGAGGAAGCCGGCGTGGCCCTCGTTGCTGTGGAACACCTCGGGCACGGGGCGGTCCTCGAGCTCGGCGAACAGCTTCACCGCCCGGGTGCCGCCGATGCCGAGCAGCAGCTCCTGCAACAGGCGGTGCTCCCCGCCGCCGCCGTAGAGGCGGTCGGTGACGCCGCGCAGCTCCTCGTCGTTCTCGGGGATGTCGGTGTCGAGCAGCAGCAGCGGCACACGCCCGACGTCGAGGCGCCAGATGCGAGCGGTGAGGACCCGCCCCTCGGGCAGGGCGAGCACGACGCGGGCGGCGGCGCCGTCGGGGGTGCGCAGCACGCGCATCGGCAGGCCGTCGGGGTCGACGACCGGGTAGCTCTCCTGCTGCCAGCCCTCGCGCGAGATCGCCTGGCGGAAGTAGCCGGCGCGGTAGAACAGGCCCACTCCGATGAGCGGAACCCCGAGGTCGGAGGCGCTCTTCAGATGGTCGCCCGCGAGGATGCCGAGGCCGCCCGAGTACTGGGGCAACGCGGCGGCGATGCCGAACTCGGGCGAGAAGTAGGCGACCGCGCGGGGCGCGTCGGCGCCGAGCGTCTGGTACCAGCGCGGCTCGGCGAGGTAGGCGCGCAGGTCGTCGCGCAGGCGCTCGGCACGCGCGACGAACGCGGCGTCGGCGGCGAGTTCGGCGAGCCGCTCGGGCGAGACCTCGCCGAGCAGTCCCACGGGGTCGGCTTCGGCATCCCACAGCTCCGGGTCGAGGTCGCGGAACAGCTCGATCGTCGGTTGGTGCCACGACCAGCGGAGGTTGCCGGCGAGCTCGTCGAGGGCGGCGAGCTCGGGAGGGAGCACGGGACGGACGGTGAATCGACGGATGGCCTTCACACGTTCGAGCCTAAGCGTGCCCCGTTACCGGGCGGTTACGCGCACGTGAGACGGTGCGGGGATCCCCCGACCCCCGCACCGCGACCCCCCGGTGTGCCCCCTGGCGACCCGTTCGCCATCGAGGGCCTCCGTGCGCCGCGGTCGGAACCGGCGGCGCTCGGGATCCCGGGACGCGACCCCCGTCGCGCCCGGCTTCCGGGCAGAAGCTTACCTGTCTGTCCCCCGGGCGTCACCCGATCGTGACGCGCGAATCCGGCCCCTAGCGCGCTCCTCCCGATCCGGCAACCACCGGGGCAGGCCTGGGCGGACCCGATACGGTCGAGACATGCCCGTCGCCTCCGCCGACAGCACCGCACCCCGTCCCGCCCTCGGGCGCCTCGGCCGCATCCCGATCCGCGACCTGCGCCCCCGGCAGGCCGAGAACCTGTGGGCGGCGAACTCCTACGTCGGCGAGGTGGTGCCGTTCGAGGCCACCGTGTTCCGCGAGGGCCACGACGCGCTCTACGTCGCGCTGCACCTCGTCGATCCCGACGGGGAGGCCACGACCCACCTCATGCGCGCGACGGGGTCCGGCACCGACCGGTGGCGCGCCGAGGTCGCGATGACGGCGACCGGTCTGTGGCGCTGGAAGGTCGGCGCGGCCTCGGACGACTGGGCGACGTGGCTGCACACGGCCGGCGTGAAGGTCGCCGCCGAGCAGGATGTCGAGGTCGTCTTCGCGATGGGCGTCGAGCTGCTGAAGCGCGGCTCCGGCAAGATCTTCGCCGACGCCGCACGCGCCCTGGCCGACACGGGACTCAGCCCCGCCGCACGTCTCAAGGTCGCGCACGATCCGCGGCTGGAGAGAGCGATCGCCGCGGCTCCGCTGCTGTCGCTCGTCACCGAGTCCGCCGAGCAGACCCTGCGCGTGGAGCGCACCCGCGCGGCCGTCGGCTCGTGGTACGAGTTCTTCCCGCGCTCGGAGGGTGCGAAGCGCAAGAAGGACGGCTCGTGGATCTCCGGCACGTTCCGCACGGCGGCGAAGCGGTTGCCGGGCGTCGCCGCGATGGGGTTCGATGTCGTCTACCTGCCGCCCATCCACCCGATCGGCGTCGCCTACCGCAAGGGACCGAACAACTCCCCCGTCGCGGGCCCGGGCGACCCGGGCAGCCCGTGGGCGATCGGCGGTCCGCTCCCCGATGGGCCTGATGGCGAGAAGCGGGCCGGCGGCCACGACGCCGTGCACCCCGACCTCGGCACGCTCGCCGACTTCCGCTTCTTCGTGCGCGAGGCGGCGAAGCACGGCATCGAGGTCGCGCTCGACCTCGCGCTGCAGTGCTCCCCCGACCACCCGTGGGTGACGGAGCATCCCGAGTGGTTCACCCACCGCCCCGACGGCACGATCGCCTACGCCGAGAACCCGCCGAAGAAGTACCAGGACATCTACCCCCTCAACTTCGACACCGACCCCGAGGGGCTCTCGCGCGAGGTGCTGCGCATCGTCGAGCACTGGATCGCGCAGGGCGTGCAGATCTTCCGCGTCGACAACCCGCACACGAAGCCCCTGTGGTTCTGGGAGTGGCTGCTCGCACGCGTCGCCCAGTCGCATCCCGACGTCGTGTTCCTCGCCGAGGCGTTCACGCGCCCGCCCATGCTGCACGCGCTCGCCGAGGCGGGGTTCCAGCAGTCGTACACGTACTTCACGTGGCGCAACACGAAGGCCGAGTTGGAGGAGTTCCTCACGGGGCTCGCGACCCAGTCGGCCGACTACCTGCACCCGAACCTGTTCGTGAACACTCCCGACATCCTCACCGAGTACCTGCAGTTCGGCGGACCCGCCGCCTACAAGGTGCGCGCCGCGATCGCCGCGACCGCGTCGCCGTCGTGGGGCGTCTACGCCGGCTACGAGCTCTTCGAGGATGTCGCGCGCCCCGGCAGCGAAGAGAACATCGACAACGAGAAGTACGAGTACAAGGCCCGCGACTGGGCCCGCGCGGACGCGGAGGGGACGACGCTCGCGCCGTACCTCACGCTGCTCAACGAGGTGCGACGGGAGCATCCGGCCCTGCACCAGCTGCGCAATCTGCGCGTGCACTGGAGCGACGACGACGCGATCCTCGTCTACTCGAAGTACCTCGCGGGCGCGTTCACGCCGACGGGCCGACCGGACGGCCTGATCGTCGTCGCCAACGTCGACCCGCACTCGGTGCGCGAGACGACGGTGCACCTCGACGTCGAGCAGCTCGGCCTGCCGACGGGCGAACCGTTCGAGGTGCGCGACCTCGTGACGGGCCAGCGCTGGACGTGGGGCGCCTCGAACTTCGTGCGCCTCGACGCGTTCACCGAACCCGTCCACCTGCTGAGCGTCGAGTACGGCCCGGCGCGGAGGACCCCATGACGAAGCCGACCGCTCTCCCCGACCTCGACCCGGGCCTCGTCGCCGCCCTCGCGGCGGGATCGCACCCGCGGCCGCACGACTGGCTCGGGCAGCATCCCGTCGCGGGCGGTCACGTCATCCGCACGGTTCGCCCGCTCGCCCTGGGTGTCACGGCGGTGCGCCGCGACGGCACCCGCGTCGCGCTCGCGCACGTCGCCGACGGCCTGTGGCAGGGCCTCGTGACCGGCCCCGGCCAGGCGTACGAGCTGGAGACGACCTACGAGAACGGCCCCGCCTGGACGACCGACGACCCGTACCGCTTCGTGCCGAGCGTCGGCGAGATCGACCTCTACCTGTGGGGCGAAGGTCGGCACGAGCAGCTCTGGCACGTGCTCGGCGCGCATGCCCGGCCGCACGAGGGCGTCGACGGCACGAGCTTCTCGGTCTGGGCGCCGCACGCCCGCGCGGCACGCGTCGTCGGCGACTTCAACTCGTGGTCGGGCACGGGGCACGCGATGCGTCGCCTCGACGACAACGGGGTGTGGGAGCTGTTCGTGCCCGGGCTCGGGCCCGGCACGGTCTACAAGTTCGAGCTGCTCACGGCGGCGGGCCAGTGGGTGACACGCGCCGATCCGATGGCCCGCTACGCCGAGGTGCCCCCCGCGACGGCGTCGCGCGTCGTCGAGTCCACCCACGCCTGGGACGACGGCGAGTGGATGACGCAGCGCGCCGCGCGCGACCCGCACGACGGCGCGATGAGCATCTACGAGCTGCACCTCGGATCCTGGCGGCCCGGACTCGGCTACCGCGAGCTCGCCGACGAGCTGCTCGCGTACGTGCAGGAGCTCGGCTTCACGCACGTCGAGTTCCTGCCCGTCGCCGAGCACCCGTTCGGCGGCTCGTGGGGCTACCAGGTCACCGGCTACTACGCGCCGACCAGCCGCTTCGGGCATCCCGACGACTTCAAGTACCTCGTCGACCGGCTGCACCAGGCGGGCATCGGCGTGATCGTCGACTGGGTTCCGGCGCACTTCCCGAAGGACGAGTGGGCCCTCGCCCGCTTCGACGGCGAGCCGCTCTACGAGCACTCCGACCCGCGCCTCGGCGAGCATCCCGACTGGGGCACGCTCGTGTTCGACTTCGGCAACTCGCAGGTGCGCAACTTCCTCGTCGCCAACGCGCTGTACTGGCTCGAGGAGTTCCACGTCGACGGCCTGCGGGTCGACGCGGTCGCCTCGATGCTCTACCTCGACTACTCCCGCAAAGACGGCGAGTGGCTGCCGAACGAGCACGGCGGGCGGGAGAACCTCCGCGCGATCGCGTTCCTGCAGGAGGTCAACGCGACCGCCTACAAGCGCAACCCCGGCATCGTCATGATCGCGGAGGAGTCGACGTCGTGGCCCGGCGTCACCCGCCCCACCGCCGACGGCGCGGGGCTCGGGTTCGGCATCAAGTGGAACATGGGCTGGATGCACGACTCCCTGGAGTTCATGCACGAGAACCCGATGTGGCGCTCCCACCACCAGGACAAGCTCACGTTCTCGTTCGTGTACGCGTGGAGCGAGAACTTCCTGCTGCCGATCTCCCACGACGAGGTCGTGCACGGCAAGGGGTCGCTGCTCGGCAAGATGCCGGGCGACCAGTGGCAGAAGCTCGCGAACGTTCGCGCCTACCTCGCGTTCATGTGGGCGCATCCCGGCAAGCAGTTGCTGTTCATGGGCTCGGAGTTCGGGCAGCCGTCGGAGTGGAGCGAACAGCGCGGTCTCGACTGGTGGATCCTCGACCAGCCGGCGCACCAGGGTCTGCATCGGCTCGTCGCGCAGCTCAACCGGGTCTACCGCGAGAACCCGGCGTTGTGGGAGCAGGACAACACCCCCGAGGGCTTCGAGCTGCTCGCGAGCGACCCGGGCGCGAACGTGCTCGTGATGGCGCGGAAGGCCCGCGACGGCTCGACGGTCGTGTGCGCCGTCAACTTCGGCGGCAACCCCGTGGGGCCGTACCGCATCCCGATGCCGCACGCGGGACGCTTCGACGAGGTGCTCAACACCGACGCCGTCGAGTTCGGCGGCTCAGGCGTCGGCAACTTCGGTGCCGTCGTCGCGTCGGCGGAGCCCCTCGCCGGTCGTCCGGCCTCGGTCGAGCTGACCCTGCCGCCGCTCGCCGCGCTCTGGCTGCGCGCCGCCGACTGAGGTGTCGTGCCGGTCATCCGTCGCGGGTAATCCGTCGCACATGTGACGGATCGCGTCTCCGACGGTGCCGAAATCGACGGACTAGTCGGGGTACGTCAGCACGCCGCGAGGATGCCGGCTCAGTAGAGCAGGAGGGTGAGGCGCCGGCGGGCGGCCGCGACGCGCGGGTCGTCGGCGCCGGCGATCTCGAAGTACTCCAGCAGTCGGGCGCGCACGGCCTCGCGGCCCTCGGGGTCGAGGCTCGGGAAGAGCCCCAGCAGGCGGTCGAACGCGTCGTCGAGGTGGCCGCCGCTCACGTCGAGGTCGGCGACGGCGAGCTGCGCCGCGACCGAGCCGGGGGCGTCGGCGGCGGCGCGGCGCACATCCTCGGCGACCGCTCCGTCGAGGCGCTGCAGCAGCGACGCCTGCGCGAGGCCCGCGACCGCGAGCGCGTCGCGCGGGTTCTGGGCGATCGCCTTGCGGTAGGCGGCGACGGCGGCGGCGTAGTCGCCCGTCGAGATCGCGTCGAACGCGTCCTGGTGCAGCGGGGGCAGCGGCGGCTCGGCGGGCTCCGCGTCGGCGTCACCGTCGGCGGGCGCGTCGCCGGCGTCGATCGAGCCGGTGACGCCGTTCTGCGCCGCGACCTGCAGCAGCTGGTCGAATACCTGACGCACCTGATCGTCGGCGGGGATGCCGACGAAGAGCGGCACGGGGCGTCCCGCGACGATCGCCGCCGCGGCGGGCACCTCGCGTACCTGGAACGCCTCGGCGATCCCGGGGTTCGCCTGCGCGTCGACGGTCGCGAGCACGAGGCGGCCGCCGTACGACTCGACGATCGCGCCGAGCGCCGGCGTCAGGCCGGCGGCGTAGAGCTCGACGACCACGGGAACCCGCGTCGACAGCTCGACGACCTGCTGGAACGTCGCGTCCGTCGCCTCGACGACGAGACCGGAGGTGCTCGGCGGCGCCTCGCCGGCGGCCGGTGGCGGCGTGTTCGCCCGCCGCACGAGTCCGGACAGGTCGACGGCGCCGCGAAGGGTCGGTCCTGGGTTGCTCATCGACACCAGCTTGGCATCCTCACGCGGCGTCAGCCGACCTCGGCGGCCGCCACGAGGCCGTGCGCGTAGCCGAGGAGCACGACCTTGCCGTCCTCCTCGCTCACGGGCGGCACGTAGAACAGCAGCTGCACGCCGTACGTCGCGACGATGCCGCGCGTCGACTGCGCCTTGCCCGAGAGCGCCTTCACCTGGCCCGACGGGTTGACGGCGGCGCCCGCCTCGACGGGGCGTACCGTCTCGATGTCGTCGAGCGAGACGGCCACGATCTGACCGGTGTCGTTCGTCGTGAAGGCGTAGACGGGGTCGTCGCCCGGCGCGCTCGTGAACTCGATCGTGGCGCTCGTCGGCAGTTCCGCCGAGCGCCGGTCCTTGTAGGGCTTGCCGATGAGTTCGCGCAGGCTGTCGCCTTCGGCCTGGAAGAGGTCGGCCGACTCGCTCGCCTCGTCGTTGACGAGCACGTCGCCGTACGCGGCGGCGAGGGCCTCGGGCTCGACGAGGGCGAGGTTGTTGCTCGGCGGCAGGAGGGCGGTGCCGAGCTCGGTCGGGGGCACGTCGGGGATGTCGGCGACGAGGGTCACGAGGTAGGCGACCTTGTAGTTCTCGCGCGGCGACTCCTGCGAGAGCATCATGCCGACCGCGGCGCCGCTCTCGGGCTTGACGACCGCGAAGACGGCGCGCGGCCACGACTCCGACTGCTGCGGGAGGGCGACCTCGAGGGTCTCGTCGGGAACGGCCGGGAGCGCGCCGTAGGCGGAGTCCGCCGCACGGATCGTGTAGTTCGCGGTGCGCAGGTCGAGGGCGGCACCCGTGAGGCGCTGACCGGCGATGGCGGCATCCCCCGCGGCGTCGGCGTCGGCGACGGTCGCGGCGACGTCGACGAGGATCGACGCGAGCTGCCCCTTCGTCACGACGACGGGCGGGGTGTCGAAGCCGGGCGTCTCGGAGGCGAGGGGCGTGGGCTGGTCGGTGACGGTCGTGCAGCCGGCGAGCACGAGGGCCCCCGCGAGCAGCGCGCCCGTGGCGACGAACGAGCGGCGGCGGCCCCCGCGGGGTCGAGCCGCGGCCTCGAGCTGCGGCACCGGGCCGGTGGCGGTCTTCGGCTCCTTGGTGGGCTTCAACCGCGGCGGCTTCGGACGCTTCGGCAGCTTCGGCGTCGACCGGCGCGGGCCGCGACGTCCGCGCGCGTGGACGAGCGCCCAGAGGAACGCGCCGAGCCCGCCGAGCAGCAGCACGATGCCGCCGATGATGAGGGGCCCCGAGAACGGGGCGGAGTTGTCGAGCGGCCACGTGATGCCCACCGTGAGCGGGTCGGCCGCGGCATCCTCGGGGGCGGTCTCGCCGCTCTCGTCGGCGGGCGCGGCCTCCTCGGCCGTCGTCTCGGCGACGGTGCCGGCGGGCGCGGCCGCGATGATCACCGAGATGCCCTCGGGCGCGTTGAGGCGGCGGGTCAGCACGTCGGTGCCCGTGAACTCGCGCAACCAGAGGTCGGATCCGACGGGTGAGGGAACCTCCTCGGCGGGTTCGCTGCCGGCGACGAGCCGCGACGTCAGCTCACCGGATTCGGCATCCCAGCCGATCTCGTTGTAGCTCGACTCGCCCACCCAGGCGAGCACGTCGGCGGTGCGGCCATAGGCGAGCACGAGGTCGCCGTCGCCCTCCACCTCGATGCCCTGCGTGCCCGCATTCGCGTTGAGGGTCGACGCGTCGATCACCGTCAGCGGGGCGTCGCCGGTGACGACGGTCGAGGAGACGGAGGCGGGCCCGGCGAGGATGGTGCGCTGGGCGACTCCGAGCCCGATGGCTGCGGCGGCGAGGACGAACGCGACGATCGCGACGACGAATCGCACGGGTGGGTACCTCCCGGCGGTGGACGACAAAGGACATTCCAGAGTACCGGCGGCGCTGGGCGCGGCCTGGGAGCGGCCTGGACACCGACCGGGCGCGGTGCCGGATCGGACGCCACCTCGACCCCCTCGGCGGTTCTCCCGACGCCGCTACACTCGGAGGGTTCCGCGCGTCGGGACGGCCTCTCACACCGGCATCCAGACTCATCGAACGGGAGTTCCACGTGGCGTCCGAGGACACGGGTTTCAGCACCGAACTGCGCGGATACAAGAAGGACGAGGTCGACCAGGTCGTCAGCGAACTGCGCCGCGACCTGCTGAAGGCCACCTCGGAGAAGAGCGACCAGGCCAAGGAGATCAAGCGCCTGCAGGCGGTCGCCGAAGACCTCCAGGCCGAGCTCGACGAGGTCGGCAGCCCCACCTACTCGGGTCTCGGCACGAAGCTCGAGAACACGCTCCGGGTCGCCGAGGAGCAGTCGACCCGCCTCATCAGCCAGGCCGACATCGACGCCGAGCGCATGCGCCAGGCCGTGCAGCAGGAGGTCGACGCGCTGCGCGCCGAGGCCGCCGCGCACGTCGAGGCGACGACCGCCCAGGCGCGCGACGAGGCCGAGCGCACCGTGCGGGATGCCCGCGACGAGGCGACCGCGATCGTCGAGGGCGCCCGCGCGGAGGCCGAGACGATCACCCAGGACGCGCTGCGCGAAGCCGCCGCGATCCGCGGGGCCGCCGCCACCGAGGTCGCGGATGTGCGCGCGGCGGGGCGACGCGAGGTCGCGGCCCTGCGTGCCGAGGTCGACCACGAGCTCGCCGAACTGCGCACAGCGGCGCAGCGCGAGGTCGCCGACGCACGGGAGGCGGCCTCCGCCCTCGCCCGCGAGACCGAACGCGCCCGCGCCGAGTTCGAGGCCGAGAGCGCCCGACTGCGTTCCGACCTGGAGCGCGAACTGGAGGAGGCGCGCACCAACCTCGAACGCGACACCGCGGATGCCCGCGCGGCGCTCGAGAACGACACGGCCGCCGCCAATGCGCTGCTCGCCGCCGACACCGAGCGTTCGCGGGCCGAGCTCGAGGCCGAGGCCGCGAAGACCCGCGCGGAGCTCGACGCGGAGACGAAGCGGGTGCGCGCCGAACTGCAGGCGGAAGCGAAGGCGGCACGCACCGCACTCGCGACGGAGACCGCGCAGGCGCGCACCGAGCTCGAGGCCGAGATCTCGACCCGACGCGCGGCGCTCGAGGCCGAGATCTCCAGCACCAAGGCCGCCCTCGAGGCCGAGTTGGCGAGTGCCCGCGCGACGCAGGAGGCGGAGCTCGCCGGGGCCCGCGAGACGCAGGAGGCCGAACTGACCGGCGCCCGCGAGGCGTGGGAGGCCGAGTCGACCGGGGCCCGGGCCGCCTGGGAGGCGGAGTCGTCGGGGGCGCGCCAGTCGCTCGCCGCCGAACTCGCCCGCACCCGATCGGAGACGGAGGCCGAGCTCGCGACCCTCCGGGCGGAGGTCACCTCCGAGGTCGAGAAGCAGCGCACCGACCTCGCCCGCGAGATCGCCGCCCAGCGCGCCGCCCTCGCGGAGGAGGTCGAGTCGACCCGCGCGCGCATCCAGCACGACACCGACGGGCTGCAGGCCCAGCTGCTCGCGACCGCCGAGCAGGCACGCGCCGACCTCGAGGTCGAGCTCACGGCGCGCCGCGACGAGGCCGAGAAGGAGTACGTGCTCAAGCACCAGGAGGCGGCCGCGGCGACGCAGAAATTCCTCGACGAGGCGCAGGCCCAGCTCACCGAGGCGACGAATGCCGCCGCGGAGCAGCGGGCCGAGGCGCAGCGTCTCGCCACCACGAGCCGCGACGAGGCGAAGGCGCTGCTCGACGCCGCGAAGGCGGATGCCGCGGCGCGGCTGGCCGACGCGGAGTCGCGCGCGAAGACCCTCGTCGCCGACGCGGAGCAGCGCGCCGCGCAGCTGCTCGGCGACGCGGAGGAGCGTCTCGTGCAGATCCGGCTCGAGCGCGAATCGGTGGCCGGCTACATCCAGAGCCTGCGCGGGGTGCTCGCCTCGGCGGAGCGTCTCACGACCGACGCGGGCTTCCCGGCCGGGGTCGAGGAGGAGCCGCCGACCGGTGAGGTCGGGGTCGTCGCGCCCGCCGACGACGCGACCGACGAGGACACGCGCGACGCCGAACGCGCGGGCTGACGTCGCCGGTTCACCGAGCCGCTAACGTTGCGATCGTGAAGATCCAGAACCCGTTCCGGCTCGGTCTGTTCGGCGGTCTCGGCGTCATCGTCGCCGTCGCGCTCGGGACGGCCGTCGGGTCGCTCGCGACGGTGCTCACCTACGTCGGCGCGGCGCTCTTCCTCGCGCTCGGCATCGACCCGCTCGTCTCCTGGCTCGAACGACGAGGCTGGAAGCGCCCCCTCGCGATCCTCGTCGTGCTCGCGGGGCTGCTCGCCGTCGTCGCGGCCTTCGTGCTCGCCGTCGTGCCCGTCATCGTCGAGCAGGTCGGCAACCTCATCGAGAACGCGCCCGCCATCGTCGAGAGCCTCCAGGACCAGACGCTCATCCAGGAGTGGTGGAGCGCGAACGTGCCGTGGCTGCCCTACGACGACGTCGTCGAGAACGTCATCAGCTTCTTCAACGACAACCTCGGGCAGATCACGAGCACGGCGATCGGCACGGTGTTCGGCATCGCCGCCGGCGCGTTCGGCGCGATCATCGTCATCATCCTCATGCTCTACTTCGTCGGCTCGCTCGCGAGCATCAAGCGCGGCCTCTACCAGCTCGTGCCGGCGACGAAGCGTGAGAAGTTCATCGACATCGCCGAGCAGATCATGGACTCCGTCGGTCGATTCGTGGTCGGCCAGGTCTCGATGGGTCTCATCAACGGCACGCTGTCGATCATCTTCCTGACCGTGCTCGGCTGGGTCCTCGGCGACCCGATCGAGTATGCGGCGCTGCTCGCCTTCCTCGCCGGACTGTTCTCCCTCGTGCCTCTCGTCGGCACGATCACCGGCTCGGTCATCATCACCCTCGCGGTGTGGGCGTTCGACGGCTGGCCCGCGGTGCTCGTCGTCGGCATCTACTACCTCGTCTACATGCAGCTCGAGGCGTACTTCATCAGCCCGAACGTCATGAACCGCGCCGTGAAGGTGCCCGGGGTCGTGGTCGTCGTCGCCGCTCTCGCGGGCGGCACGCTGCTCGGCATCCTCGGCGCGCTCGTCGCGATCCCCGTGGCGGCGTCGATCCTGCTCATCGTGAAGCAGGTCATCATCCCCCGTCAGAACGAGCTCTGACCCGGGTCCGACGGTCAGAGGGCGGCGGCCTTCGCGCGCAGCACGGCCGCTTCACGCTCGTTGGCGGCGAGGGATGCCGCGGCGAGCAGTTCGTCGCGGGCCTCGTCGGTGCGTCCGAGTCGGGCCAGCAGCTCGCCGCGGACGCTCGGCAGGAGGTGCGAGCCGCGCAGGGCGCCCCCGGCGGCGAGACCGTCGACGAGGCGCAGCGCGGTCGCGGGACCCGTCGCCATCGCGACGGCGACGGCGCGGTTGAGCTCGACGACGGGGCTCGGGGCGACGCGCCCGAGCGCCTCGTAGAGCACGACGATGCGCTCCCAGTCGGTGGCTTCCACGCTCGGCGCGACGCAGTGGCACTCGGCGATCGCCGCCTGGAGCGCGTAGGTGCCGCGACCCCGCCCGAGCGCATCCGCCCGGGCGAGCGCCGCCGTGCCCCGGGCGATCGCGCCGCGATCCCAGCGCGACCGGTCCTGGTCGGCGAGGAGGATCGGCGCGCCGTCGACGGTCTCCCGCGCGGGGAACCGCGACGACTGGAACTGCATGAGCGCGACGAGACCGTGCACGTCGGGCTCGCGCGGCAGCAGTGCGGCGAGCACGCGGCCGAGCCGCACCGCCTCGGCCGCGAGGTCGCGCCGCACCCAGCGGTCGCCCGCGGTCGCGCTGTAGCCCTCGGTGAAGACGAGGTAGACGACCCCGAGCACCGCTCCGAGGCGCGTCGGCCACTCGGCGGGGTCGGGCACGTCGAACGGCACGCGTGCCGCCGCGAGGGTCTTCTTCGCCCGCACGATGCGCTGCTGCACGGTCGCGACCGGCACGAGGAACATGCGCGCGATCTCCTCCGTCGTGAGTCCGCCGACGATGCGCAGGGTGAGGGCGACCTGGGCCTCGCGCGAGAGCACCGGATGGCATGCCGTGAACACGAGCCGGAGCACGTCGTCGGGAATCGGCTGCCACTCGTCGTCCGTCGCCTCCTCGAGGTCGCGGGCGATCGCCCGGTAGCGCTCATCGAGCCGGTCCCGGCGGCGCCAGGCGTCGATGGCCTTCCGTTTGGCCACGGCCGTGAGCCACGCCCCGGGGTTGTCGGGCATGCCGGAGTCGGGCCACTGGGCGAGGGCGTCGGCGACGGCCTCCTGGGCGAGGTCCTCGGCGAGCCCGACGTCGCCCGTCATCCGGGCGAGGGTCGCGACGACCCTCGCCCCCTCGATGCGCCAGACGGCGTCGAGGCGCCGCGCGTACTCGGTCACATCGACCCCTGCTCGCGCCAGCCCTTCTCCTTCTGGATGTACTCGTTGTCCGCGAAGTCGGCGAAGTCCGAGTCGTCGGTGACCCGGCGGATCTCCGTCTTCGACCCGCGGGTGAGCGGCATCCGGAGCGCCCACTCGACGGCCTCGTCGCGGCTGGAGACGTCGAGGATGTAGAACCCGTTGAAGAGCTCGTGCACCTCTCCGTACGGGCCGTCGGTGACGATCGGCTTCTCGCCCGTGTGGTCGACGACGACGCTGTCGTTCGGCGCGAGGCCCTCGCCGGCGACGAGCACCCCCGCGTTCACGAGCTGTTCGTTGAAAGCTCCCACCTGGTTGATGATCTCCTCGAACGGCACCTCGTTCGCGAACAACTCCGCCTCCGCGGTCGGACGCATGATGAGCATGTACTTCGGCATGGATTCGTTCCCTTCGCGGGGCTCCCGATGAGCCCCTCACTGACGACGTCGACCGGCGCGGCGCCGGATCGACATCGCACGCGAAAAATTCTCCGCGGTCATCCCCAGGTCGTCGGCAGCGGCAGCGCGTCGGGGTTGACGCGCTGCACGATCTCGCTCAGCACGCGCGCGGTGTGCGTCTCCCCCACCCACAGGTGCTTGGCATCCTCGACGGCCACGAGGTCGACGTCGGGAAGCACCGCGAAGGCCTCGCGCGCGGCGTCCGGGGGCAGGAAGTCGTCGTGCTCGGGCACGAGGGCGACGACCGGGACGCCACGGTCGGCCCACGGGGCGAGTTCCTCCGGCGTCGTGCGGCGCAGCGGCGGGGAGAGCAGGATGACGCCCTCGATCGGGAAGGGCAGCCCGTGCTTGAGCGCGACCTCGGTGCCGAACGACCAGCCGACGAGCCACGGATGCGGCAGGGCACGCTCGGCGACGAACGCCATCGCCGCGGCGAGGTCGAGGCGCTCGTCGACGCCGTCGCCGAAGGACCCCTCGCTCGTGCCGCGCGGCGACGTGACGCCGCGGAAGTTGAAGCGCAGCACCGCGAGGTCGGCGAGCGCGGGCAGGCGGTTCGCGGCCTTCCGGATGACGTGCGAGTCCATGAATCCGCCGTGCGTCGGCAGCGGGTGCAGGAACACGAGGGTCGCGACGGGCTCGCGCTCGAGCGGCAGGGCGAGTTCGCCGACGAGCGTCAGCCCGTCTTCGGTGTGCAGCTCGATGTCCTCCCGACGCGCGGGCAGTTCGACGCCGGCGCGGATCTCGATCGTCATGCTCCGATCCTCCAGCACGCGGCGTGCCAGTGGCGACGCCCGGCGAGGTCGCTCTGCGCGCCGAGGATGCCGTCGGCGCGCCACGCGACGAGGTGCGCGACCCCGGCGGGGATGTCCTGACCGCATCCGGGGCAGATGTAGACCTTCACAGCGGTGGAGGCCGACTGCGGTTGCACGTTCCAGGTACCGTCACGGCGCACCTCGGTGCGCATCCGCCCGGCGAGCGCGCGCTCGAGGTCGAGCGGCTCGCCCTCGTCGCGGCGACGGTTCGAGCGAGGCATGCTCACAGCCTACAAACCGGGGGGTCGCAGCCTCAGTACCAGCCGCGCCGTTCGCTGTGCTCCCACGCGGCGCACGGAGTGCCGTAGCGGCCCGCGATGTAGCCGAGCCCCCACGTGATCTGCGTCGTGGGGTTGGTCTGCCAGTCGGCGCCGGCGCTCGCCATCTTGTCGCCCGGCAGCGCCTGCGGGATGCCGTACGCGCCGCTGCTCGTGTTGTGCGCGTAGACGTTCCAGCGCGACTCGCGGTTCCAGAGCGCGACGAGGCACTCGTACTCCGACTGGCTCCACCCGCGGGCGAGCACCATGTCGTAGGCGATCGCCTGCGCGCTTCCCGGGTCGGGCGTGCCGACCGCCGGGGCGGTGCGGATGCGGCTGACGGTGTACGCATCCCGTTCGGCACCGGGGTGGTGCACGTCGTCGAGGGCGAACGCCTGGGCGGGAAGCTCGGGTGCGGCCGGTGCCTCGGCGGCGACCGCGGCGTCGTCGCTCGGCGAGACCGACGAGACGACGAGGAAGGCGAAGGTCACGAGGGTCGCGAACGCGGGCAGCGACCAGCGCGAGCGCACGTGTCGCTCGATGATCTGGTGCTGGGCGGGAGGGCCGAACGCGAGCCCCCGCCGGCGATAGCCGCTCACAGTCCCGGAATCCTACGCGGCGCGCCTGGGAGTCGGCAGTCCCGGTTCAGGGGGCGGTCCGATGTGCGCGGGAGCCGCTCAGCGTGAGGGAGCCGCTCAGCGTGAGGGGACGTTCTGCAGCAGATCGACGACCGCGTCGAGCACGATGTCGACCTGCGTCTCCTGGTAGCCGCCGCGCTGCCGGGCGAAGAGCACGCCCCGCACGTCGTCGACGGGCAGCGGCTCGCCGTGCTGCAGGTAGCGCGTCACCCGATCGGTGAACGCGTCGACCTCGCGCACCGAGTAACCGCCCGTGAGGATGCCGACGCGGAAGAACCGGCGACCACGCGGGCGGGTGACGCGGGCGAGCAGCACCTCGGCGTCGGACCGCACGCGCTCGTGGGCTCCCGCGTCGCCGAGCTCGCTGAGGCTGCGGTCGCGTTCCCGCGCGGCGAAGGCGTCCTCGAGCCGCTCGAGGGCGGCGTCGACGTGGCTCGGCGAGTAGCCGCCCTTACGCATCGTGAAGCCGACGCGACGGATGAACGTCGCATCGACGACCTGGGCGGAGCCGCGGTCGCCCGTGTAGGCGCGACGCGCATCCTCGAGGAAGTCCTCGACCTCGTCGATGTCGTAGCCACGGCCGCGTCGGACGCGAGGGAAAGTCGTGCTCACGGCTTCATCGTACTTCGGGGCCCGGCAGCCTCTCGGCGAGGAGCTCGGCGAGATGGCGTCCGTCACGCCGGGCGAGCTGCTGGGCCTGGGTGCGGCAGGAGAACCCGTCGGCGAGCAGTTCGCGGTCGGGAGAGGCCCGCAGCGCGGGCAACAGGCCGTTCTCGGCGACCGCGACCGACACGTCGTAGTGCCCCTGCTCCATGCCGAAGTTGCCGGCGAGGCCGCAGCATCCCGCGATCGCGCGCACGTCGGCGCCCGCATCCGTCAGCAGTTTCTCGTCGGTTCTCCAACCCATGACGGCGTGCTGGTGGCAGTGCGGCTGGGCGACGACCTCCACCCCCTCGAGGGACGGCACGCGCCAGGTGCCGGCGTGCGGCGCGCGCGGCGCGGTGAGGAACTCGGCGAGGGTCCACGTGTTGTTCGCGACCTTGCGCGACCGGGGGTCGTCGGGCAGCAGCTCGAGCACGTCGGAGCGCAGCACGGCCGTGCACGACGGCTCGAGGCCGACGATCGGCACACCCGCCGTGAGGTAGGGCTCGAGCGCGTCGAGGCTCGAGCGCAGCAGCCGCCGCGCGCCGTCGAGCTGGCCGGTCGTGATCCAGGTGAGTCCGCAGCACTCCTGGCGCCGCGTCACCTCGACCGTGTAGCCGGCGTCTTCGAGCACCGCGACGGCGGCCTCGCCGATCTCGGGCGAGAAGCCGTTCGTGAAGGAGTCCATCCAGAGCAGGACGCGCGGCCGGTCTCCGGCAGGCTCAGGATGCCGGCGCCACCACTGTCGGAAGGTGCGGCGCGGCAGGGCGGGGATCTCCCGCCGCGCGTCGGCGCCCGCGAGCACGAGGCCGAGCTTCACGAGCGGGCGGAGCTTCGTGACCAGGTTCACGAGTGTCGGCGCGATCGCGGCGAGGCGCATCCACCGCGGCAGCCACCCGAGCGTGTAGTGACTCGGCGGGCGCAGCCGCCCCCGGTACTTCCGGTACAGCACCTCCGACTTGTAGGTCGCCATGTCGACGCCGGCCGGGCAGTCGGAGCCGCACGCCTTGCACGCGAGGCACAGGTCGAGCGACTCCGCGACCTCGGGAGCGTCGAACCCGGCGACGAGCGAGCCGTTCGCGAGCTCCTGCAGCACGCGCGCACGTCCCCGGGTGGAGTCCTTCTCGTCCTTCGTGGCGAGGTAGGACGGGCACATGAAGCCGCCCGCGGCGGAGTTGTCGGCCCGGCACTTGCCGACCCCGACGCAGCGGTGCACGGCGCGGGTGAGGTCGCCGCCGTCGTGCAGCAGCGCGAGGCCCTCGGCCCGGATGGGCCGCGCCGCGGGCAGCCGCAGATCGGCGTCGAGCGCCGCCGCGTCGACGACGATCCCGGGGTTGAGGATCCCGTCGGGGTCGAACACGGCTTTGAGGTCGGCGAACGCGCGCAGCGCCTCGGGCGAGTACATCCGCGTCAGCAGCTCACCCCGCGCCCGGCCGTC
Source organism: uncultured Microbacteriaceae bacterium (assembly GCA_946481135.1). Next base: position 8,438 of record CAMLMQ010000012.1, on the reverse strand, counting down.
GCCGTGCTCGCCCGAGAGCGACCCGCCGAACGACGCGACGAGGTCGGCCGATTCCTCCAGGAACGCCCGGAATCGCCGGGTGTCGCCGACGGGCAGGTCGAGCCGGGTGTGGATGCAGCCGTCGCCGACATGGCCGTACGAGAGTCCCTGCACGCCGTGCCGGCTCTTGAGCTCCTCGAAGCCGCGCAGGTAGTCGCCGAGCCGCTCGGGCGGCACGGCGGCGTCCTCCCATCCGGGCCACGCGGGTTCGCCGTCGGGGGTGCGACCGGCGAGTCCGACGCCGTCTTCGCGGATGCGCCACAAGGCGCGGGCCTCGGCCCCGGCGGGCACGACGCGACTCGCCTCCGCCGAGGCGGCGCGCACGATCTCGTCGGCCTGCGCGAGCGCGGCGTCGGGGGTGGCCCCCGACGTCTCGACGAAGAGCCAGGCGCCGCCCGCGGGCAGTTCGGGCACGGCACCGGAGTGCCGTTCGACGACCTCGACGAGGTAGCGGTCCATGCTCTCGATCGCGAGCGGACGGATCGGCAGCAGCGCGGTGACGTCGTCGGCGGCGGCGGGCATGTCGGGGTAGCCGAGCACGACGAGCGCGGTCGCGGCCGGGATGTCGACGAGCGACACCGTGGCTTCGAGCAGGATGCCGCACGAGCCTTCGGTGCCGACGAGCGCCTTCGCGAGGTCGCGGCCCCGCTCGGGCAGCAGGTGCTCGAGCGAGTAGCCCGACACCTGGCGGCCGAACCGCCCGAACTCGGTGCGGATCGTCGCGAGGTTGCGCGCGACGAAGGGCTCCAGCTCGGGGTAGTCGGCGAACCCCGTGGTCGCCTCGACGACGCGTCCCGTGCCGTCGATCATCCGCAGCGCGCGCACGTTGTCGACCGTGCGGCCCCACTGCACGGCGCGCGGGCCGCACGCGTTGTTGCCGATCATCCCGCCGATCGTGCAGCGCGCCCACGTCGACGGGTCGGGCCCGAACCGCAGCCCGTGCGGGGCCGCGAGCCGCTGCAGCTCGGCCATGACGACACCGGGCTGCACGCGCGCCGTCTTCGCGACCGGGTCGACCTCGAGCACCCGGTTGAGGTGCCGCGAGAAGTCGAGCACCCAGCCGGGTCCGATCGCGTTGCCGGCGACGCTCGTGCCCGCGCCGCGCGCCGTAAGCGGGGTGCCGCTCGCGCGTGCCGCCTCGACGATCGCCACGACATCCGCCTCGGACGCGGGGAAGAGCACGGCCTCGGGCACGACGCGGTAGTTCGACGCGTCGGAGGAGTACTCGGCGCGGCGGCGGGCGGAGTCATCGACCTCGCCCTCCAGCCGCCCGCGCAGCGTCTCCAGCGCCGACACGGAGGTGACGCGTGCGGCGGCGATGCTCACGGCAGGGCGAACTTCTGCACGGTGAAGCCCTGGATGCGCCCCTGGAAGCTCGAGCTCACCTCGGCGACGTAGAGGTCGCCGCGGGAGTCCACGTCGATGCCGTGCGGGGCGAGCAGCAGCCCCGGCTCGGTGTCGTGCTCCTCGCGGATGCGGGCGTTGCCGTAGCTGCCGAGCACCTCGCCGTCGGGGCTGAGGACGGTGAGCCGGGCGGGCGTGCCCTCGGTCTCGGTTCCGCGCCGCGGGGTCGGCTCCCACTGCTTCCACGGCAGCTCGCACACGACGATCCGACCGTCGGGCAGTTCGACGAGCCCGGTGGGCCGGCGCACGTCCTCGAACGACGCCATCCACGTGCCCTCGGGGTCGAACAGCTGCAGCCGGTCGGCCTCCCGGTCGGCGACGAGCACCGACCCGTCGCGGCGCACGATGACGGCGTGCGGCAGCATGAACTCGCCCCGCCCGACGCCGGGCTCGCCCCACGACCGCAGCAGCTGGCCCGCGGTTCCGAAGTGGTGCACGCGCGCGTTGCCGTAGCCGTCGGTGACGTACATCGAGCCGTCGGCGGCGAAGGCGGCCTTCGTCGGCCGGTTGAACGGACGCGCCGAGCGCTTCACGGTGTGGGTCCACCCGGGCACCGGGTTCTCGGTCTTCACCCCGGTGTCGGAGGGATCGTTCTCGCGTCCGATCGTGCGCTGCAGCTCCCCTTCGCGGGAGAACAGGCGCACGACGTGGCTGTCGCCGTCGACGACCGCGACCCGGCCGTCCGGCGCGACGGTGATGCCGTGCGGGCGGCCGGAGAGCGGCTGCTCCTCCGGCTTCTTTTCCTTGTTGCGGTCGCGTTCGAGTTCGCGCCGCTGCAGCTCGGGGGTGCGCACGCGGCGGGCGATGCTCGCCGGGTCGTCCTCGTCGTCCCCCCACGCCCACCACTCACGCAGGTTCCCCGCGGGGTCGACGACGACGACCGTCGACGGGTCGCCGCGGCCGAGGAGGTGGATGCGATCGCCCTCCCCCACGGAGACGTCGGCCCACTCCCAGGGCTTCGGCGCGGTTCCGAGCATCCGCGGACCCCACGCGAGCACGGGGCGCCACGGGAAGTCGCCCGTGATCTCGGGGCGCGACTGCGTCCAGGTGCGTTCGATGACCATGCGGGCTCCGGTCTCAGCGCCCGATCTCGATCGCGAGCTTCACGTGCCCGTGACCCTGGTCGCGTGCGACGGCCATCGCCTCGGGCGTCTCCTCGAGCGAGTAGGTCTTGGTCAGGCAGTAGCTCACGTCGATCGTGCCCTCGTGGATGTGCCGGATCGCGTCGCGGAAGGCGACGAGGCCGGGCTCGGCCTGCGTGCCGCCCGCCCACTGGATGCGCGCGATCTTGCGGAACGCCTCGAACTGCGGGAACGGCACCTCGCCGAGCTTCTCGGGGAACCCGAAGTAGCCGACCGTGCCGAGCACGCGCACCGCGCGGATCGCGTCGGCTCGGGCGACGTCGTAGCCGGCCGCCTCGATCACGAGGTCGGCGCCGGCGCCGCCGGTCGCACCGTGCACGGCGTCGACGATCGAGTCGCGCGGAGTGAGCACGGTCTCGGCGCCGAGGCTCGCGGCGACCTTCAGCCGATCCTCGTTGAGGTCGGAGACGAGGATGCGCTCGAACCCGAGCTGCTTCGCCTGCTGCAGGAAGAACAGCCCGGCGCTGCCCGCGCCGAGGATCGCGGCGACCTTGTTCGTCATCCCGGTGTTGCCGACCTGCGGCCAGAACAACCGCATCGAGTACAGCGTCGTGCCGTACTGCTGCGCCATGAGGATGGCGGCCTCGTCGACGTCGTCGGGCAGCTCGACGACCTGGTTCTCGGTGATCGCCTGGTACTCGGCGAAGCACCCGCCGATGTTGCCGACCGGGACGGTGAGCACCTTCTGCCCGACGGCGAACCGGTCGGACTTCGACTCGACGACGACGCCGACGCCTTCGTGCCCGGGGTAGCCGGGCTTGCCGAGCCCCGCCGGGTTGTGGAACCCGTGGTAGACGGAGTGCACGTCGGACCCGCAGATCGACGCGCGCGACATCTTGACGACGAGGTCGCCGGGGTGCTGGGCGGTCGGGTCGGGGAAGTCGCCGACCTCCATGCGGTTCGGCTCGGGGACGAAGGCGGCTCTCATGCGGTTGCTCCTGCGGTGGCAGCGGACACGTGGTGGTCGAGGAGGACGTCGTACGCGGCGACGTCGAGCGGCAGCGCGACGGCGGCGTCGCGCTCCGAGGAGAGGATGATCGCGGCCGTGAGGTCGAGCGCGGGGATCGCGTCCTCGGCGGTCGCCCGCGGCGCGGAGCCGTCGGCGAGCGCCGCGAAGAGGTCGGCGTAGATCTCGGCGTGCGTCCCGCCGCCGCCGGTCTGCGTGAGCGTCTCGCCACGCGGATACGGGTCGAACGCGCCGCCCTCGGCCGCCGAGAACTCGCGGAAGTCCTCGGGGTGTCGGGTGACCTCGAGGGCGCCGGGCAGGATGCGCAGACTCCCCCGCGTGCCGTGCAGCTCGATGCGGTTCGGCGGGTCGCTCGCGGCGCTCGTGACATGCACCGACCCGACGGCGCCGGCGGACCATTCGAGCATCGCCTCGACGGTGTCCTCGGTCTCGATCGGCAGCACGCGCGTGCGGGCCATGCCGACGACGCGCGACGGCATCCCGGCGACGTGCACGAGGGTGTCGAGGTCGTGCTGACCCTGGTTGAGCAGCACCCCGCCGCCTTCGCCGGCCCACGTGCCGCGCCACGGAGCGGCCGTGTAGTACGAGGCGCGCTTCGGGTAGGTCGCGACGACGACCGCGCGCTGCAGGTCGCCGATGCCGCCCGTGGCGACGATCGAGCGTGCGGCGACGACCTCGGCGCGGAACCGGTGCTGCAGGGCGACGGCGACGACGCGCCCCGCCGCGCGCGCGGCCTCGGCGATGCGGCGCGCCTCGCTCGGTCGCGCGGCGAGGGGCTTCTCGACGAGCACGTGCATCCCCGCCGCGAGCGCGCGCTCGGCGAGCTCGGCGTGCAGCGGATGCGGGCTCGCGATCACCGCGAGGTCGGCGTCGAGCGCGAGCAGCTCGTCGAGGGTGTCGACGACCGGCCATCCGCGACCCTCGGCGGTCGCCTCGGCGCCCGGACGATGCAGGTCGTAGAGCCCGACCACCTCCGCGCCCGCGTCCTCGAGGGCGGGCGCGTGCGCCGCCCCGAAGATGTGGGAGCCGGCGGCGATGGCGACGACGCGCGTCACGGGCGCGCCTCGAGGAGCGCGACGAACGCATCGCGCGCGGCGGCGCTCAGTGCGGCGAAGTGCCCCGGGCGCACCTCGACGAGCGGGTGGTCGACCTCCGCCCAGTCCTCGTCCACGACCGCGGGGACGCGCTCGAGCAGGTCGGGGCGCTCGTCGTCGTCGATGACGGGGACGGCTTCGAGCAGCTTGCGGGTGTACGGATGCGCGGGGGCGCCGTAGACGTCCTCGGCGGCGCCGATCTCGACGATCTTGCCGCGATACATGACGGCGATCCGATCGCTCACGATCCGCACGACGGCGAGGTCGTGCGAGATGAAGATGAGCGACAGGTCGTTCTGCTCACGGATGTCCTGCAGCACGTTGAGCACGCGGGCCTGCACCGACACGTCGAGCGACGCGACGGGCTCGTCGCACACGATGAGCTTCGGTCCGAGCGCGAGCGCGCGGGCGATCGAGAGCCGCTGGCACTGGCCGCCCGAGAACTCGTGCGGGCGACGGTCGCCGATCATCTCGGCGCTCATGCCGACCTGCTCGAGCACCTCGGCGGTGCGCGCCCGACGCTCGGCGCGCGGCACGCCCTGGATCTCCAGGCCCTCCCCCACGATGTCGATCACCTTGCGGCGCGGATTGAACGACGACAGGGCGTCCTGGAAGATCATCTGGATGCGGCGACGGGTCCGGCGCAGGGCGGAGCCACGCATCCCGCTCAGCACCTCGCCGTCGAACGCGACGACGCCTCCTTGCCCCGGAGGGAGCTGCAGCAGGGCACGTCCGGTGGTGGTCTTGCCGCAGCCGGACTCGCCGACGATGCCGAGGGTCTCGCCCGGCAGCACGTCGAACGTCACGCCGCGTACCGCGTGCACGGGGCCGGAGGGACTGCGGAAGGTGCAGACCAGATCGGTCACCGTGAGGAGGGCGTCGTCGCGGAGCCATCCGGCGCGGTCGGGCGCGGTCGTCGTGGAACTCATCGTGTCGCTCCCGTCGCGCTCAGCCACCGTTGCATGTCCTCCCGCTCCGCGGCCTCCGAATCGGGCCGCGGATCGAACACGCTCGGCGGCGCGCCCGTCATCGTCTGCAGCCGGCTGTGCGGCGGCATGTCCAGCCGCGGGATCGCACGGCCGAGCGCGGCCACATACGGGTGCGGGGTGCCCGCGAAGAGCTCGTCGGTCGCGGAACGCGCGACGACGCGGCCGGCGTACATGACGATGACCTCGTCGGTGCGACCGGAGACGACCGAGAGGTCGTGGCTGACGAGGATCATCGCCATCCGTCGCTGCTGCTGGATCTCCTGCAGGAGGTCGAGGATCTGCTTCTGGATCGTCACGTCGAGCGCCGTGGTGGCCTCGTCGGCGACGAGCAGCTCGGGCTCGCAGGTGAGCGCCATGGCGATCATGACCCGCTGCCGCATCCCGCCCGAGAACTGGTGCGGGTAGTCGTCGAGACGCTTCGCGGCGTTCGGCACGCCGACCTGGTCGAGCAGGTCGGCGGCGAGCTGCCGCGCCTCGCGCGCCGAGAGACCGAGGTGGAATCGGCTCGACTCCGCCATCTGCACCCCGATGCGCACGACGGGATTCAGCGACGTCATCGGATTCTGGAAGACGACGCCGACGCGTCGGCCGAGGAAGCGCGCACGCTCGGCCGCGCGCAGGGCGAGTACATCGGTGCCGTCGAACTCGACCGAGCCGGTGACCCGGGCGCGACCGGGCAACAGCCCGAGAACGCTCTTCAGCAGCATCGACTTACCCGAGCCCGACTCGCCGACGATGCCGAGGGTGCGGCCGTGCGGAACCTCGAGGTCGACGCCGCGCAGCACGTACGCGGTGCCCGCGTCGGCCGGGATCTCGCACCGCAGGTCGCGCACCGCGAGCAGCGGCGAGGCGGGAGCGGGCGCGGTCACAGCTGGGCCTCCCGCCGGTCCGTGCGGCTGCCGAGGTAGTCGCCGATCGCGTTGAAGGAGAACACGGTGAGGAAGAGCGTCACGACGGGGGCCACGATGACCACGGGGAACCGTCGGATGACGTCGGCGCCCGCCGCGATCATCCCGCCCCAACTCGGGTTCGGCGCCGGGATGCCGTAGCCCAGGAACGACAGCGAGCCCTCGACGACGACGAGCACGGCCATCGAGATCGGGATGACGGCCGCCAGGGTCGGCACGAGGTTGGGGAGGATCTCCCGCAGCAGGATGCGCGCGTCCGTCGCCCCGAGCGACCGCGCGGCGAGCACGTACTCCCGCTGCGCGTTCGAGAGCACCGCCCCTTTGGTGACGCGGATGTAGAGGTCGGCGATGAGGATTCCGAGCGACACCGTGATCCCCCACAGCGAGGCGCCTACGGCCGCGACGAGCGCGAGCAGCATGATGAGCGGAGGCAGCGCGGAGAGGGAGTTGGCGACGACGTTCCCGAACGCCTCCCAGACGCCGCGGTAGTAGCCCGCGAGCATGCCGACGACGAGTCCGATCGCGAGCCCGATGAGGGTGGACACGACCGCGATGGTGAGCGAGATGCGGGCGCCGTAGATGATGCGCGCGAGGTTGCTGCGTCCCACGGAGTCGGTGCCGAGCAGGCCCCCGAGGCTGGAGAAGTCGGGGCCCTGGGCGAAGCTGCTGATCTTCTCGGCGTAGTCGGGCAGGCCGGGGATGAAGTCGGCGAACACGGCGGCGAGCACGAGCAGCGAGATCCAGGTGACGCCGATCAGGAAGAAGATCCGCCCGTGACGGCGGGCGCGGCGCCGACGGCGCAGGAGCCAGCCGAACGGGCCGCCCGCCGGGTTCGGGGTCGACGGCAGGTAGGCGGTGGACGGCGCGGTGCCGGCCGTGGGCGCGTTGCGGGTCACTTGACGCTCACTCTCGGGTCGATCCAGGCGTAGGCGAGGTCGACGAGGATGAAGAGCACGACGTAGATGACGACGCCGAGGGCGACGATCGCCTGCAGCATGTTCATGTCCTTGATCGACACGGCGGCGATGGACTCCCCGCCGAGGCCGGGGATGGAGAAGAAGGCCTCGACGATCACCGCACCGCCGAGAAGGCGGCCCACGGCGACGCCGAAGAGCGTGACGAGCGACGTCAACGACGGGCGCAGCACGTGGCGCGGCGCGACCACGCGCCACTTGGGAAGCCCCTTGGCCCGCGCGACGAGCACGAAGTCCTCGCGCAGCGTCGTCGCGAGGTCGCTGCGCATGACGCGGTAGAAGAACGCGGCCTCGTAGAGCGCGAGCGACAGCGCGGGGAGGAACGCGAAGCGCAGGTTGTCGCCGAGGTCTTCGGTCAGCGGCACCCAGCCGGTCGCGGGGAAGGCGCGCAGCCACACCGTGAAGACGAGGGAGACGAGCACGACGGAGACGAACGACGGGATGCTGAGCATCGCCGAGCTGACCACGTTGAGGATGCGGTCGAGCCAGCCGCCCTGGCGCAGCGACGTGACGAGGGCGAGCGGGATCGCGACGACGAGCGCGATGATGAGCGCCATCCCGGCGAGTTGGAGGGTGACGACGAGGCGGCGGGAGAGCACATCCGTGACCGGCTCGCGGGTGAAGAGGGTCTGTCCGAGATCGAACTGGGTGAAGAGTCCGCCGAGCCACTGTCCGTAGCGCTCGAGCGGTGGGAGGTCGTAGCCGAAGCGCGCGTTGAGCGCGGCGATGGCGTCGGGAGTGGCCTGCTCTCCGAGGATCGCCTGCGCGGGCGATCCGGGCATCAGTTCGGCGAGCATCGCGACGGCGAACGTCACGATGAAGAACACCGGGATGCCGTAGAGGAGGCGTACTCCGATGGCCCGAAGGACGGCGGTCATGTGGGGCGGACTTTCTGCTGCGGGAGGCGCGGCCGTCGGCCGG
>CAMLMQ010000011.1 GCA_946481135.1 uncultured Microbacteriaceae bacterium | reverse complement strand
TCGGGGGAGTGCATGAACGCCTGCACGAGCCCGAGCTTCTGCTTGTTGCCCTTCGAGAGGGTGCGCACCTGACGGCTGAGGTCGAGCCCGAGCCGCTCGGCGAGCGCGTCGATCGCGCCCGGCTTCACCGGACCCGAGATGTCGGCGTAGTGCCGCAGCAGGGCGCGGCCCTTCATCCGACCTTCGAGCCGCAGCTCGCCCGGCACGAAGCCGATGCGTCGGCGCAGGGCGGGGCCGCCCGTGCGCGGGTCGTCGCCGAGCACGCGGGCGGTGCCGGACGTGGGGCGGATGATGTCGAGCAGCATCCGGAGGGCGGTCGTCTTACCGGCTCCGTTCGGGCCGATGAGGCCGAAGACGGTGCCGGGTTCGATCGTGAGGTCGAGCCCGTGGAGGGCGGTGCGCGAGCCGTAGCGCTTGCTCAGCTCGGTGGTGCGGATGGCAGGGGTCATCGAACCCATGCTCCTTTCGGAATGGATGAGTGGGAGAGGTCGGGTCAGGAGTCCGCTTCGGGCGGATCGGGATCCTGATTCGGGTCGTTGTCTCCCTTGTCGGAGCGCGGCACCTGGGTGCGCTCCAGCGCCTCGCGCGCCGCGACCAGGTAGCGGTCGTCGGTGTAGAGGCCGTGGGTGTAGAAGTCGAGGATGGGAAGCGTGGAGCGTCGGATCGCCTCGTTGGACAGCCCGTCGGCGCCCATCCGGCGACCGATCTGGCGCCCGAGGATCACCGGCACGATGCCGTAGGCCGTGAGGTACAGCGCCGTCGCCTCGTGGTCGGGGGTCTCGCGCATGATGCCCGCGGCGACCTGTTCGCGGATCATCTGCGACGTGCCGTCGACGAGCAGGTCGAACAGCCGGTCGGCGCCCGGACCGTCGTCGGTCAGCATCCGCGCCATGTAGTCGAGCTCGGGGCGGAACTGCTCGACGTCGGCGAGCCAGCGCTGCATGGCGTTCACGCTCGCCTCGCGGTCGCCGGCGAGTTCGTCCTTGCGCCCGATGACCGCGTCGACGATGTAGGCGTCGCACGCCTCGCGCAGGCCCTCCTTCGATCCGAAGTGGTGAAGGACGAGCCCCGGGCTGACCCCGGCGGCGGTGGCGACGGCGCGCACGCTCGTGGCGGCGAAGCCGTCACGGCCGAAGAGACGCACCGCGGCATCCCGGATGCGCGCGCGGGTGGTGAGGTCGTCGCCGCCCGCTGAACGCATGTTCAAGATACTAAACGATCGTTCAATGCCGCCGCAAGGCTCCGCTGCGGAAGCGTTCGATCTGTCGGTCATTGACGGACGAATTCGGCGTTCGTAACGTCGCCCTGTGCGCCCGAACATCCTCATGATCCTCACCGACGACCACGCGTCGCAGGCGATCTCGGCGTACGGCTCGGTGCTCAACCGCACCCCGCGCATCGACGAGATCGGAGAGCACGGGTGGCGGTTCGACAACTGCTTCGCCACCAACGCGCTGTGCTCGCCGAGCCGCGCGAGCATCCTCACCGGCACCTACAGTCACGTCAACGGCGTGACGACGCTCGTCACGCCGATCGACGCGAGCCAGCCGACGTTCGTGAGCCAGCTCAAGGCCGCGGGCTACAAGACCGCGATGATCGGCAAGTGGCACATGGGCGACGGCCCCGGTCATGACCCGCAGGGCTTCGACTACTGGGACGTCATCCTCGAGCAGGGCGAGTACTGGAACCCCGTCTTCCTCAACCCCGACGGCGAACGCGTCGTCGAGGGCTACGCGACGGATGTCTTCACCGACCTCGCGATCGACTGGGTCGAGTCCCTCGACGGTGACGAGCCGTGGTGCGTGCTGCTGTACCACAAGGCGCCGCATCGGCCGTGGGAGCCGCACCCGCGCCACGCCGATCTGTACACCGACCCCATCCCGGTGCCCGGCAACTTCGACGACGACTACGCGACCCGCTCGTCGTCGGTGCGGCGTGCGCTGCTGAGGCTCGCCGACAACCTCAACGTCGACGACCTCAAGGTCGCGCCGCCCGCCGGACTGACCTACGAGCAGCTCGCGCTCTGGAAGTACCAGCGCTACATGGAGGACTATCTGCGCTGCGTCGAAGCTGTCGACGAGAACGTCGGGCGCGTCATCGACTGGCTGCGGGAGCGCGGCGACTTCGACGACACGATGCTCATGTACGCCTCCGACCAGGGGTTCTTCCTCGGGGAGCACGGCTGGTTCGACAAGCGCATGATGTTCGAGGAGTCGCTGCGCATGCCGCTGCTGCTGTCGTACCCGAACGGGGTGCCGGGCGGACGCGTGCACGAGGGCATCGTCACGAACGTCGACTTCGCGCAGACGATCCTCGACGCCGCCCGTGTCGACACCCACCCGCGGATGCAGGGACGCAGCTTCTGGGGCGACCTCACGGGTGCCGCCGACGCGCCGGCCCCCGCCGAGGGCATGTACTACCGGTACTGGGAGCACGACGACGTCTTCCACCACGCCCCGGCGCACTACGGCTACCGCACCGACCGCTACAAGCTCATCTACTACTACAACGACGGGATGGGGCTGCCGGGCACCGGCGACTTCGTCTATCCGGGGGAGTGGGAGCTCTACGACCTCGAGGCCGACCCCGCCGAGATGCGCAACGTCGCGGACGATCCGGCCTATGCCGAGGTGCGCGCCGCGCTGACGCAGGCGATGCACCGCGAGCAGGAGCGTCTCGGCGACGCGCCCCATCCGTCGGAGTTCACGGAGGACCCGGAGTACGCGAAGGTGCCGGGCGGCCGGTCGACCGTCGGTGTCGCCGACTGAGCCTGAGGCGCCGCGGCGGCGCCACCGGCAGATTCCGGCGATGCTCAAGGTCGGGGTGATCGGCTTCGGCGGAGGCAGCGCGCTCATCCCGGTCATGGAGCGCGAGCTCGTCAACGACCGGGGAGGTCTGCGCGAGCGCGACTTCGTGCGCGACACCGTCATCGCGAACATCACGCCCGGGGCGCTGCCGGTCAAGCTGGCCGCGCTCGCCGGGGTGCGGCTCGGGGGTGCGGGCCTGTCGGTCGTCTCGGCGTTCGCCGTCGCGCTGCTCACCGTCGCGCTGCTGGCGTTCTTCGCCACGCTCGGGCCGGGCGGCATCCGCGTCGTCGAGGGGCTCTCGCTCGGCGTGACGTCGTTCATCCTGTTCCTTCTCGCCCACTACGCGCTCAAGGTGCTGCGCCCGGGTGGGCGGTGGCGCCTCGGCGGGCTCGCGATCGCGGTCCTCGTCTTCGCGGTCACCGGGGGCGAGGTGACGATGCGGCTGATCGGTGATCTGTTCGGCGTCGACGCGCTCGGGCTCCCGCACCTGTCGGCGCTCGGCGTGATCCTGGTCGCGCTCGCCGCCGTCGGCGTGGTGTCGTTCGTCCAGGGCCGGGGTGCCTCCGTCGCACTCCCGACGGACGACGACGGACCGTCCGTGCGCGTCGCCGCCGGCGCGGGCCTATTCGCCGCGCTCGCGGGGGCCGCGGGCGTCGCCGGCGCGGTGCTCGTCGGCGGAGCGGCCGCCTTCGTCGGACTCATCGCCCTGTCGACCGTGTCGTCGTTCGGGGGCGGGGAAGCGTACGTCGCCGTCGCGGACGGGTTCTTCGTCGCCCCGGGGATCGTCGAGTCGGCGGAGTTCTACGGCCAGATCGTGCCGGTCGCGAACGCCCTGCCGGGGCCGATCCTCGTCAAGATCGCGGCGGGCATGGGCTACTCGGTCGGCGCGGCGCTCGGGGGTCCGGCGACCGGCGTCGCGCTCGCCGCCGTCGCCACGGTCGTGAGTGTCGCTTCGTGCGCCGCGATCGCCGTCGCGGTGCTCGGCGGGTACGACGCGGCACGCCGCTCGCGCTTCGTGCGCAACGTCTCCGCCGTGATCCTGCCGGTCGTGTGCGGTCTGCTCGCCTCGACCGCCGTCGCGATGCTGCACGCGAGCGCCGGGATCGCCGAGCGTTCGGGTCTGCCGCCGGTACCCGTGGTGGTCGGATCCGTGGTGCTGGCGGCGATCGTGGGCCTGCTCCACGGCCGCCTGCGCGTACCCGACCCCGTCATGATCGCCGCGTGCGCCGTGCTGAGCCTCGTGGTCGTGCTCGGGTTCGGCGCATGAGCGGGCCGTCGACGAGCGCCGGTAGCGTGGAACCGTGACCCGGTTCCCGACGCGCGTGTACGGTCAGGGCGAGGAGCCCGATCCGCGGTTCAGTCTCGCCAACGAGCGCACCTTCCTCGCGTGGATCCGCACCTCGCTCGCCCTCTTCGCCGCGGCGGTCGCTCTCGAAGCGCTCGAACTGCCGGCGTCGCCGACGTTCCGTCTCGCGGCGGCCCTCGTCTTCGTGGCCCTCGGGGTGCTGGCCTCCCTGCAGGCGTGGCTCGGATGGATGTCGGCGGAGCGGGCGCTGCGGCGCGGCGCACCATTGCCGGGCTTCCGGGTCGGGCTCGTGGTGAGCGCCGGCGTCATCGCGGGCGCCGCCCTGGTGGGGATCGGCTTCTTCGTATGACGCTCTACGACCCCGGTCTGCAACCCGAGCGCACGCTGCTCGCCTGGCGTCGCACGTGTCTCGCGCTCGGGCTCGGCACCGCCGTCGCGGTGCGGTTCACCGCCGAGGTGATCGGCGCGCTCTCCCTCGTCGTCGCCGCCGCGGGCGTCGTGCTCACCGCTCTCGCGTACGGCGGCGCGTGGCTGCGCTACCGCCGGGCGAGCGCGTCGCTCGTCTCCTCCGGTCGCACCGAGACGGACGCCCGCCCGCTCGTCGCCCTCGCCGCGGCGGGCGTGCTGCTCGGCGGGGCGTGCCTCCTCTTCGTGCTCGGACGGGGGCTCGCGTCATGACCGACTGGGTGAGGCTCGACGGCGGGGCGTTCCGCATGGGGTCGGAGGCCTTCTACCCCGAGGAGGGCCCCGTGCACGAGGCGCGCGTCGCGCCGTTCTCGATCGCCGTGCACGCCGTCACCAACGCCGAGTTCGCCGCCTTCGTCGACGCGACCGGCTACGTGACGGTCGCCGAGCGGGAGCTCGACCCGGCCGACTTCCCCGGCGCGGAGCTCGCGACGCTCGAGCCGGGATCCCTCGTGTTCACGCCCACCGACGGGCCCGTCGACCTCCGCGACTGGCGCCAGTGGTGGCGATGGGTCCCCGGGGCGTCGTGGCGGCATCCGCGCGGGCCCGAGTCGAGCCTCGACGGGCTCGACGACCACCCCGTCGTGCAGGTCGCCTACGCCGACGCGGTCGCGTACGCGACCTGGGCGGGCGCCCGACTCCCGACCGAGACCGAGTGGGAGTTCGCGGCCCGCGGCGGCCTCGACGCGGCGACCTACGCGTGGGGTGACGAGCCGAACGACGGCACGCGCGCGAACTCGTGGCAGGGCGCCTTCCCGTACCGCAACACGGGCGCGCGGGGCTGGGTGTACACGGCGCCCGTCGGTTCGTTCCCGCCCAACGGCTACGGACTCCACGAGATGACCGGCAACACGTGGGAGTGGACGTCGTCGCCGTGGTCGTCGAAGCACGCCCCGACCGCGTGCGCCTGCGGACCCGCCGTCGAACCGGGAGGTGCGGGATCGCGGGTGCTCAAGGGCGGGTCGCACCTCTGCGCCCCCGAGTACTGCCTGCGCTATCGGCCGGCGGCCCGGTCGGAGCAGACCGAGGACTCGGCGACCACCCACCTCGGCTTCCGGCTCGCGCGGGACCTCTGAGCGCGGGGTCTCGCCCCGCGGCCTGCGACCGCTACTCGACCACCGACTGCAGCGCCGCGACGGCGCCGGCGGTCGGGTGGAGGGCGACGAGCCCGCGGTAGAGCTTCACGAGCGCGTCCCGGTCGACGACGCCCGTGCGCGCGCGGTCGCAGTGCACCGACTGGATGGCGGCCTCGAGCTGGAAGCGACCCAGCGGCTTCCCGAACGACGCCGCGCGCCGCAGCAGCGCCTCGCCCTCGGCGATGAGCTCGTGCGACCACAGCGCCGGGTCCTGCGCGTCGAGGGGCGGCCACGGGTCGCCGACGCGCGCCGGCACCCGCGACTGGGCGAAGGTGAGGAGCGCCGCGAGCCCCCAGGCCTCGGGCTCGGACTCCAGCAGCGACGCGAGCAGCACGGCGAGCCAGCGGGCCTCGTCGGCGATCGTCGTGCGGATGTCGTCGGCGGGGGAGAGCCAGTCGAGCGCGTACGCGCCGTAGATGGCCTCGAGCACCGCCGGCAGTCGCTCGGGCAGGTCGGCGCGGGTGGGCACGACGAACGGGATGCCGGCATCCCGGATGCGCTTCTTCGCCCGCACGAGGCGCTGAGCCATGGCCGCGGGCTCGACCGCGAACGCCGCGGCGATGCGCGCGGCGTCGAAGCCGAGCACGACCTGCAGCATGAGGGGCGTGCGGATGCCCGCGTCGATCGCGGGGTGCGCGCACGCGAAGAGCAGCTCGAGGCGCTTGTCGGGGATCGCATCGGAGTCGAGCGTCGCCACGTCGACCCCGCCGACGACCGAACGGGCCTCGTCGAGCACGGTGGCGGTGCGGTGCGCCGACGACTTCAGCACGTCGCGCCGGCGGTTGCGGGCCACGGTGAGCAGCCATCCTTCCGGGTTCTCGGGGATGCCGGATGCGGGCCACGAGCGCAGCGCCTGCTCGAACGCGTCGGCGAGGGCGTCCTCGGCGAGGGCGAGGTCGCGGGTCGGCGCGGCGAGCAGCGCCACGAGGCGGCCGTACGAGTCCCGCGCCGCACGTTCGGCGGCGACGCGGGACTCGGCGGCGGCATCCATCAGTGGTGGTCGTAGCCCGTCCACGCGCCGTTCACGAAGTGCGTCGCCCCGGGGCGGATCTCGACGTGCCCGTAGTGCGCCGGCGGCGCCTGCTGCGCCCACGCGAGGGCGGCGTCGAGATCGGCGACGTCGATCACGACCGTGCCGCCGAGCTGCTCCTTCGTGTCGGCGAACGGGCCGTCCTGCACGACGAGCTCGCCCGACGTCAGGGTGATCGTCGTCGTCGCCGACGACGGTTGCAGCACCTCGGCGGAGAGCAGCACGCCGGCTGCGTCGAGCGCCTTCGCGTACTCGTCGAACGCGCGCATGCCCTCGGCGAGGGCCTCCTCGCCGAGCTCGGCGGCACTCATCTCGGGGTAGTGCAGCAGCAGCGTGTAGCGCATGGTGTCATCCTTCCTGGTCGTGATCGTCTGACACAGAGGTGACGAGCGGGCTCCACCGCGATCGACAGGAGGACGGAAGATACTCCCGGGAGATCACGCGGGGCGCCCGACGCGGGGTCTAGCGTGGGCCGCATGATCGTCGCCTACTTCATCGCCGCCGCCCTCCTCGCCGTGCTCGCCCTCGCGACGGGGGTGATGAAGCTCGTGCGTCCGAAGGAGAAGCTGCGCGAGATGGGCGCGCCGATGGCGTGGACCGACGACTTCCCCCAGTGGCAGGTGCGTGCGATCGGCGCCGCCGAGGTGCTCGGCGCGCTCGGCGTGATCCTGCCGATGGCCACCGGCATCCTGCCCGTGCTCTCGCCGATCGCCGCGCTGGGCCTCGCCCTCGTGCACGTGGGGGCGTTCGTCGTGCACGTGCGTCGGGGCGAGAAGCCGTACCTCAACATGGGTGTGTTCGCGCTCGCCGGCCTCGTCGCCGTGCTCGGATTCTTCGTGCTCGGGGGCGCCTGACCTGAACGCAGAGCGTACAGGGGGTCGACAGAGCGTACACACGAGAGTAGCGTCGTCCGCATGACGATGGCGTCCGTGAAGGTTCTCGACCCCGACGCGGGGTCACGTTCGGTCGTGGATCGTGCGCTCGCGATCCTCGGCACATTCCAGGGCAATCGATCCCGTCAGGCCCTCTCCGACATCAGCCGCAACAGCGGCCTGCCGATCGCCACGTGCTACCGCATCGTGCAACGACTCGTCGAATGGGGAGCCCTCGAGCGGGACGGCGAGAACCGCTACCGCATCGGCCTGCGCCTGTGGGAGGTCGCCTCGCGTGCACCCCGCTCCGTCGGACTCCAGCGGCTCGCCCGGCCCTACCTGCTCGACCTCTACGAGACCACCGGCTACGCGAGCCACCTCGCCATCCGGGAGGGCACCGAGCTCGTCTCGATCGAGCGGTTCTGCAACCCGCGCCGCAGCGTGCGCCGTCCCGTCGTCGGCGGCCGCTACCAGCTGCACGTCACCGCGATCGGGCAGGTGCTGCTCGCCTTCGCCCCCGACGAGGTGCGCGAAGAGGTGCTGAACGGGCCGCTCACCAAGTACACGCCCAACACCTACACCGACCGCGCCACGCTCGAACGCGTGCTCGCCGACATCCGCCGCACCGGCTTCGCGGTGAGCGACCGCCAGGTGGACGCCTCCCACGTGGGCGTCGCCGCACCGATCCGGGGGGCGGACGGCCGGGTCGTGGCGGCCGTGTCGGTCGCGCTCACCGACGGCGACCCGCACGTGAAGGGCATGGTCGACATCGTGCGCATCACCGCCACCTCGATCTCGCGCGCCCTCGCCGCCTCGGGGTTCGACGCCGCCGGGTAAGGGGTCTGGGTCGCGGTGAATCCGTCCCAGTTTGGAGCCGCTGCCGGACACGGGGGCGTGCAGCGCGCGATGATCGCGGCCCGGCGGGCCCGAAATGCACTTGTGCTTGGGGGACGGCCAGAGGTGATTCGATTACCTGTCGACAGTTGCCTTGACCCGGCGGGAACCTCCGAGTCAAGAGCTGAGATAAGGGCACCGTTCGGCTTGCCGCGCCATCGCGTTCCCGACGAATCGCTCCGGCTCTGCCGCCTGGGAATGAGACGCCGCTAAGCGATTCGAGCCATCGGCACATAGGAGGCTTTGGGTGCGGCTATCGTTTCGGTCGTTCTCCACGGAATCGTCGGCGTCACGGCGGCCCGAAGTGCAGCGATCGCGCTGTCCAACCCCTTTCGCCGATCAGCCGATATGTTTGAGCGACCATGGTTCACCGATCGCTAGGGTCCGCTTCAGTTAGCGTTCCGCCTGACGTCATCTTCGAGCTCCAGCAGACCCTTACGCGCTTGCCAGGGCGACTGGTTGACGCGTACTTCGCGCTTGTACCGCGCGGAGCCCAACTGCGAACAAGCTTCGCTCAGCGCCGGGTTTCGATCGCCGTGCGCGCCCAGTCGATCGTCGACGAAGCTTTGAAGGCTGGCCCCGAGGTGCTGCTGAAGGTAGCTCATCGTGTCCTGGATGATGGTGACGCCGCGATGTTTGGGTCCGTGTCAACGACCGCACTCCGCGAAGCGTTGACTGCCGCTGGCCTGTCATCTGCTTCAACCGCTCCCGCATCGCCGAGCACGAAAGAGGAGAACGTGACTGCTTTCACCGGAGAGCCGCAGGCTCCGCCCACCGACAAGCGCACCGTGTTCCTCGTGCATGGGCGGTATACCGAAGTGAACGAGGCGTTAACTGACTTTCTCCATTCGCTCGACCTGCGAGTGATCCCATGGGAGGAGGCCGTGAACTCTACACCCGGAGGCGGCGGGAACCCGTATGTGGGAGATGTACTGCTGAATGGAATGAAAGAGGCGGCCGGTATCGTCGTCCTCTTCACCGGCGAGGAGAGGGTGCAACTCGACGCGACACTGGTGCCGGATGCGGAACCCGCCGAGCTCGCAGAAGGCAGCCAACCTCGCCCGAACGTGCTGATTGAGGCCGGCATGGCGCTCGCGGCTTACCCTTTGCAAACCCTTATCGTCCAGTTCGGTCGCATGAGGCCAGCCAGTGACCTCGGCGGTAAGCACATCTTTTCTATCGGCAACGCGAGCGCAGCAAAGCGAAACGATCTGGTAGATCGACTTCGGAAGATCGGCCTGGAGCCGAAGACTGTCGGGAACCGCTACCTCACTGCCGGCGCGTTTCCGATCCCGTGAGAAATTTGCGCTTAGTCGAGAAGATCTGCGGGGATCAGGTAACCCTCGAGGGCCTTGTCTCGGTAGAAGCGCTTAGCCGTTTCGTGGGTGGGGACCGCGGTCAGGGATTCGTGGCGGACTTCGATACCGATAGCCTCAATCGCGGAAATTTTTCGCGGATTGTTAGTGAGTAGCAGCACCTTGTGGGCGTTAAGGGCCGCAATAACAGTCGCCGCACCCTTAAAGTCGCGAGCATCAACAGGATAGCCGAGTGCCGCATAGGCCTCGCTCTGTGTCACCCCCGCCTCCTTCGCATACACAGCCGCACGAATAATTGCCACCTGCCCGTTGTCTCGACCGTCCTGTTCCAGGAAGACGATGACGCCGCGACCATAACCCACGATGACTTCAAAGCCGAGGGCTAGCTGCTCGCGGCAGTCGCATTCGGTACTCTCCAGGTAGTGTGCGGCGAAGCACGTCGAATGTAGCCGAACCGGCACCTCATCTCCAGCGGACCATTCGCCATAGGAGAGCGTAATGACGTCGGTTTTCCCGTATCGGAACGCGTGCTCTCGCCAGGTACCCCACCTCGTGTTCAGGAGGCGGGTGGCGATGAGGTCAGCTGCGACGAGCGTGGTGGTGTCGATCATGGTGCCGTGATCCCTTCGTCGTTCTCGGGTCTTTGGATTGCTGCGAGGTCCATGGAGCGCAGCGCGGCGAGGTGCGTGCAGCCGCCGGTGGTGGCGAACAGTTCGCAGTCGCACGCAGCTGTCTGGCCGTCGAGGATAAGGTTTCGGATCCCAGACTCAGATTCGAACCCGACAGTAAGCCTGCGGATTCTCCACGGCTCGCCCACATATCGCCGGGCCTTCTCTCGCTTGCCCGGGGAAAGCGCCTCGAACATCGGATCCGAGCCAAGTCGGTTGATAGCCGCAGGAACGCGGTTTGGGGTGTGGGGTAGTTGCTGCGACGACAGCCATGTCAAAGCGTCCTTTTCGGCCTGACCGAACCCTTTCTCACGCGCGACGGTTAGCGCTTCGGTGACAAGTCGTTCCGCGCTGGCTTGGTCTCCCTTCTGAAACTCGATGAGACCGGCCAGCAGCGTCGAAAGACATAGCCATAAGCCGTCGCCGTGCGCTTCCGCAATTCGCCGACATCGTTGCTGATAATCGATGGCAAGACGCAATCCATCCGGTCGAGTGTCGAGATGTCGGAGTTCCAGAATGGCTAGTTGATAGAGCGGGCCTGGCGTAAACCGCAAGAACTTGTCGTGCTCGGCTTCCACTAGTACCGCTGTGTACATTTCCCGCGCGACATCGTCTCGACCGAAGGCCTCCTCGAGCCGAGCTAGCTCGTGGGACGCACGCAGACGCCCTCGCGTGTGACTGATCGACTCGTAGTAGGTGTGCGCAAGCTTGAAGAGGCGACGGGCTCTCTTCAGTCGCCCGAGTCGCGCGTATGCCTTTCCTAGCTCGATATCGAGTGTGGCAACGTAGTCGCCGGACGCATCCTTGGTGAGTTCGCGGGCTTGCTCATACTGGGCGACGGCGTCGGCGAATCTCCCGCGCCGGTAGAAGATCTGGCCGAAAGCTCGTGATGCCTTTAAGGCGGTGTCCGGGGTTGGCGAGTCCTTCAAACTGATGTCAAAAAAGGCTTGAGCCTGATCGAGGTCCGCGGCCCTATAGTGGCGTTCGGCAAGCATGAGTGCCGCCCACTGCTTGAGATCCCAGTCTTTCAATGAGTCGGCGGTTGCGATGATCAATTCGAAAGCCGTCGACGCTTCGTCGACCGTCCCCAGCGTGCGCATAGGGCCGTCCTGCCCCACCAGAACGCGGCCTAGATCGCGCGCCAGATCCTGAGAACAGAGCTGCGCGGCACGAAGGGCTGCGGTGAGCCAGCCGACGTCTTCGTGGGACCCTACGTGACGCTGCTCGATCCAGTTGATGGCTGCCCGGACGAAGCACTCGAGTTCCTCGGCGGCCGGAAGGGCGTTCTCTTTTTGCAGCACGCGACGGGCCGCCGCCAAGAACTCTCTATCGACTCCAAAATAGGTTTCCGTCACGCCGCTTTCGCCCGCTGAAACCTCAGCCACCCAAAGGACGCCAGCATTTCGGACGCCTGACAACACCTCCTCGAACGAAGCGCGATCGCGCAATTCGGGGTCAAGGCCGATACTGAAGATCTCGCGGATGATGTCCCGAGGCGCCGTATCCTCCACGATCACCAGTGCTCTAAGTAGGGCGACCGAGCGCGCATCCGACATGAAGTGGGCCGCGCTAACCGCCATCCCGGACCGGGAGTCCGCCGAATCCGCAACGATCTCGTCGAAGGTCGCTCCGTTGCGGATGTCCTCTGCAGCGGTGACGAGTCGACCAGGCAACAAGGACAGGCCCTTCGCTGGCGTTCCGATGCGTTCGAAAAGCTGCTGTCCCAGGTGTTGCAGCAGCAACCTCTCTGCGGACTTGATGTCGATCGCGCCGAGCTCGATTACCTGCTTGAGCGTGCTGGGAATTCTGATGCCCGAGGACCAGCCGAGCACGACTCGTGACCCAGACTGAATCGACAGATCGGTGAACAGCTCGAGGATGGCGCGAGACGGCTCCTGCTCTGGGTCTCCGTAGTTATCGATGCACACCAGATACGAGTTGTCTTCCAACTCTTTGGCCAGTACCGCGTTCCCGTCGGCGCCGATCCCGTCTCGTATTCGAGTAAGCACCTGGTCGATCTGCGGAGTCCGCTCCATATCGAGGTAGATCGGCTTGCGGTCAAACCGAAATCCGAACAGAGCTCCGCTTGCTCTGACGAGGCTAGAGACTCCAGACCGCGGGAGGCCGGTGACTACGCTGATCGGGCGACCAGCGGGACCGAGATAGCTGGCCAACGCGGCGAGTTCGTGATCTCTGCCGTGAAGCGGTGGCGTTCCAGCCATCTCCATGAGCTGGACATAGCCATGATCAACTTGGACACCACCGGCATGGGGTCGAGGAAACTCCGAACCGACGAGTTCCCACGCCGCGACGCCAAGTTCATGGACGACGGAGCGCTTCGCGGTATCAAACGCGGTGCGCAGCGCGCCGTGTGAGAAGAGCTGCCGGTACAGGACGTCCGAGAAAAGAGCGCGCGCCTCCGGCGGATTGACGGCGGTCTCGAAGATGACTGGGCTTGCCGACGCGGCCTCGAGCATCCGTGCGATGGGCTCGGCACCTGAGCCTTGGAGGTACACGAGCGATGGCGCGGCTCGAAGGATGACCGGGATGAGGTCTTCTCCGGGAGCTGTGACCGCCCGTCCCTGCTCGGTGCGAAGCCGAAAGCCGTCAAGTCCCGCTTCGACTAGGGAGTGCCACACAAGCAGACGGTCTTGCGACACCACGTCGAGGTCGGCGACTGATCTTGCGATCCGACCTGTTAAGGTGAGGTCGTACCGGCTCCCTTTCGCGGCATCGTAGATTCGAGCGAGTTGCTGGTATAGGTCAGTCTCCGCGGAGTCGATCGCTCGTGTTGCCGCTAGGACCGTGAGGTCGATCCTAGGCAACTGAAGCTCTCGAGTACTCCCGGCTGAGCGCCGACGTCAAAACATCGCGGTTCGTCCTTGAAAGCAGTATGACGCCAACCCGCTCGTCTGTCGCGATACTCGAGATCCATGGATCGTCCGATTGCGCAATCGACCCGAACACGCGAACGTTCTGGGCAATCAATCGCTCGACAGCCGCCCGGAACACCCCTGAGGCCGCCTGCATCGGTCCGATCTCGTCCAAGATTACTGTGCCGCGCCACCCCGTCGGCACGTCGAGGGACGGAACAGCGACCGATTCAAGGAACTCGAACGAGACGCCGAGCCGTGGCACACCTTCCTCATTGAGCGAGCCAAATCGAACGGTCGACGCAACGTCCGGCGCAGCGAGCACTCCAGCCTCGCCGTTCAGCAGGACCGTCTGGAACCCTTGCCGACGGCCATCGATCCGAATCTCGGACGACGTAAAGCCGGTCTTCGCGCCGTCGCGAATTGCGCTTGCAACTGCAAGCACGGCGGTGGACTTGCCGATCCCTGGCTTTCCAGTGAGAAGGGTCACGTGAGTCATACAGCATTCCGATCGAGCGATGGATGGACTTCGGAGAGGCCGTCAGCGGATGGCCATGTTCAACTGCATCCCCGACCGGGCAGGTCTGCGAACCAACTCCCCTGCCATTACTCGAACGCCCCAAGCGTATCCTCAAGACGATGGTTGAGGTCGGACAGGAGGTCGACGCCGGCTTTCATGTCCTGGAGAGGAACGTCCTGCGAATGTGCGACGGCATTGCGGAGCTGCCGAAGCGTTTGGAGAACATCACGATGGGAACCGACGAAATCACGTCGGGCATTGGTCAGGGCGACGCCGCTTTTAGTCGCGATGTCAGCGCGGACCGTGAGATCGGGTGCGACGTTGAGAGCTCCTTGAAGACGGTCCCACTCACGGATAATGCGCCCGGTCAGCCAGTCCGCGTCGTCAACGAACAACGACCCGTCGGCGTGGGCTTCGAGCGTCGAGTTGGGAACCCGCTCGGCTTCCTCACGCAGAACTCGCTGGTCGGCGCGTCGCCATTGATTGTTGATGGTGACGTTGGCTGACGCCGACGATGCCGCGGTCGCGGCTGCCTGGGTAGCGACCGCAACAGCGCTCTCCGCGCTCGAGCGCACAGACACAAGCTGCAGTCGCATCTCTGCCACTTCGTCTTTCGCGGCCGACGCGTCCTGTTTCGCTTCCTCGACCTTGCGCTTCAGAGTGACGCCGAGAACGGTGATCTCCGAGATGTCGGGCCATAGGAGTAGAACCAGGAGCAACAGGAGGGCGAGTACTGTAGCGCTTGTCAGAGTGGGTGGCGCGCAAGTCGTGACCACCGCCAGCTTGTCTACTGGCGCGCCGGTGGTGCTTGCGGTGGAACACTCACGGTAGACGAGGACTGCTGCAATGGCGTAGCCGACGAGGACGACGGCCGCGACACTGAGCCGCGCGATTCGCCACCGTTGCTTGAATGGGTGCTCCGTTGCGTCAGTCATAGACCGTTCCCTTCTCGGCTTCGCTTCGTCTGATGGGTCACGGCGAGTTCCCGCCAGTTTCTGGCGGCCCGGTGAGAATAGCGAGACCGCGCAACCAGGAAGTCGTTAACGCCACGCGATCGCGCAGCTGAGGACCGACCAGCGCCAATCGTGACAGGCGCTCCTTGCCAAGCGGGTGACGATCGGGACTCATGAAGCGACGTCTTTACCTTGCGCAATAATGTCGATCAGGAGAATGAGCTTGTTGTGATCCATTCCCGATCCCTGATCTACTGGGCGGCGGAGCTGTCCCAATCGGTGAAGTCGTGTCAATGCCGAACTGTGGTGGTGCACCGCAACAAGTCAGTCGCTGCGCACTGTCGCGACGCGAAGCTGACAGCAAGTCTGGTAGCGGGTTCTCAGAGGGTGAAGAGCTTGGCCATAACGTACTGGATTATGAGTCATCGCGCATCTAGCTAGAAGCAGTACGCACGGGAAAGGAGTGGTAATCGACTCTGGCCAGCAGATGTGGACTGGAAGCCCCGGGTCGAATCAGCAAATAGCCCCCACCACGCCCCGCCTACTCCTGTCGCGACGCACATAGGACATCCCGATCGCGTGTGCGCCGCCTCCTTCGCTATCCGGACGGTGCGGCTGTAGGACCTGGGCCTCGGGCGCTCCACTCAGGCAAGGTGAAGTCACCTGGGTGCACGCCGGCTACTAGAGAACGGAATTCGAAGCTCTGAGTTTCAAGGATGCATAGGCAGCTGTCGGGCCCTTCAGGGGCGTAGCCGAGGAGATTCGTGTTGGCCGAGGGCGTCAGCGGGTGAAGGCCGACAGTCCCGTGATCGCGCGCCCGACGATGAGGGCATTCATCTCGTGGGTGCCCTCGTAGGTGTAGACGGCTTCCGCGTCGGCGAAGTAGCGGGCGAGGTCGTGCTGCACGCGGATGCCCTCGGCGCCCGCGAGCTCGCGGCCGAGGGCGACCGTCTCCCGCACCCGGTCGGCGGTCCACGACTTCGCGAGCGCGGCCACGGCATCCGTCAGCTCGCCGCGGCGGGTGAGCTCGGTGAGCCGCACCGCGAACGCGAGCGTCGACGTGGCGTTGCCGAGCATGCGCGTGAGCTTCTCCTGCACGAGCTGGAATCCGGCGATCGGGCGCCCGAACTGTTCGCGCGCGAGGGTGTAGCGCAGCGCCGCCTCGTAGGCGCCGGTCTGCATGCCGGCCGCGTTCCAGCCGACGACGTAGCGCAGCCGGGCGAGGATGCGCGACACGTCGCGGAACGAGTCCACGCGCTGCAGGCGCGACGACTCGGGCACGCGCACGCGGTCGAGACGGATGTCGCCGTTGCGCACCATGCGCAGCGCGATCTTGCCGCGGATGTCCTCGACCGTCACGCCCTCGGAGTCGCGCGGCACGACGAAGATCTTCGCCTGGCCGTCGGCGGCGTCCTTCGCGACGACGAGCAGCACGTCGGAGATCGCGGCGTTGCCGATCCAGCGCTTGTGCCCCGTGATCACCCACTCGTCGCCGTCGCGCTCCGCGGTCGTCGCGAGGCCGCTCGCGACATCCGATCCGTGGTCGGGCTCGGTGAGGGCGAAGCAGCCGGTGAGCTCGAACGTCGGGATGCGGGCATCCCACTCGGCCACCTGCTCGGGGGAGCCGCCCTCGCGCACGACCGTGCGGAACATCGCCGTCTGCCCGTGGTACAGCGTCGCGACCGAGGCGTCGAGCCGCGAGAACTCGAAGTGCTTGAACCCCTTGTAGTACTCGCTCGGGTCGCCGTCTTCGAGTCCGAGCCCCGCGAGGATCGGCCGCAGGTGCTCGGGGCAGTGCGCGTCCTCCCACCAGTCGGCGAGGTGCGGGCGGGCGTGCTCGTCGAGGGTCGCGCGGAGCGTGGCGAGCTTGGCGCGCTCGGCGTCGTCGAGCAGCTCGGCGCCGTACCCGAGGAGGTCGGCGCCGAGCAGACCGGCCGCCGTGCTCATAGCCCGAGCAGCCTGACGGCGTTGTCCTTGAGGACGCGCTGCACCGCGTCCTCGGGGAACTCCAGCCCGGCGAAGTCGTCGAGCCAGCGCTCGGGCGTGAGGGCGGGGAAGTCGGAGCCGAAGAGCGTCTTGTCGTTGAGGTAGGTGCGCGCCGCCCGCACGAGGTTCGGCGGGAAGTACTTCGCCGACCACCCCGAGAGCTCGAGCCACACGTTGCCCTTGTGGGTCGCGACCGAGATCGCCTCGTCCTGCCACGGCACGCTGGGGTGGGCGAGGATCACCTGCAGGTCGGGATGCCGCGCCGCGACGTCGTCGAGCAGCATCGGGTTCGACAGCGACAGTCGGAACCCCCAGCCGCCCGGCAGCCGGGCGCCCGCCCCGGTCTGGCCGGTGTGCACGAGCACGGGCAGGCCGAGCTGCTCGATCGCGCCGAACAGCGGCGTGTACGCCGGGTCGGAGGGGTCGAAGCCCTGCACCGTCGGGTGGAACTTGAAGCCGCGTACGCCGAGCTCCGCCTGGCGGCGCGCCTCGTCGACGGCCGCCTCACCCTGCAGCGGGTCGACGCTGCCGAACGGGATGAGCACGTCGGTGTGACGTCGCGCGCCCTCGACGATCTCGTCGACGCTGTTCGGCGCATGCCCGAGGTTCGTCGTCGCGTCGACCGTGAAGACGACGGCGGCGAGGTTGCGCTCGCGGTAGTACTCGGCGGTCGCGTCGACCGTGCGGGGCTTCTCGGGGCTCTTGAAGTACGCCGCGAGCGCCTCGCTCAGCGCGGGCGGCGACGCCGTGCGCCCCGACGAGTCGACCGACACGTGCACGTGCAGGTCGATCGCGCGCACCGCCGCGGGATCGAAGCCCGGCCACCCGCTCATCGCGTCTCCGCTCCGGTGGTCGAGTAGCCGCGCAGCGGCGTGTCGAGACCGGGCACGGGGGTCTCGACACGCGGGCTGCGCCCGCTACTCGACCACCGGGGTGTGCCGGTCATCGCGGCGCTCCCTGCAGCTCGGCGAGGGCATCCTCTTTCACGCGCTTCAGCTCGACCTTGCCGGTCGGCGTGCGCTCGAGGGTGGGTCGCACGAACACGTGGCGCGGCTTCTTGAACCCCGCGATCCGTTCGGCGACGAACGCGAGCACCGCGGCGACGTCGACCTCGCGGCCCTCGGCGGGCGCGATCGTCGCGCTCACGACCTCGCCGAAGCGCGGGTCGGGCAGCCCGTAGACGACGGCGTCGGCGACGTCGGGATGCGCGAGCAGCGCCTCCTCGACCTCCGCCGGGAAGACCTTCTCGCCGCCCGTGTTGACGACCGCGGAGAGCCGCCCGAGCAGCTCGATCGTGCCGTCGCCGTTCGCCCGCGCCCAGTCGCCGGGGACGATGTAGCGGTGCTCGCCGATCTGCAGGAACGTCTCGGCCGTCTTCACCGGGTCGCCGTAGTAGCCGCGGGGGAGGATGCCGCGGAAGCCGAGGATGCCGAGGGTTCCGGCGGTCGGCTCCAGCTCGCGGTGCTCCTCGTCGAGCAGTACCGCGCCCGGCGTGAGCTGCAGCTGGGCGGGGATGTCGTCGGCCGACGTCGAGACCCCGAGGGCGAACGGCCCGCCCTCGCTCGCGGCGAGCATGTCGATGATCGTGAGGTCGCCGAGCACGTGCAGGCGACGCTTCACGGGATCGGTGAACCGCATCCCGGAGCTGTAGATCCACTTCACGCTCGGCAGTCCGCCGGCCGCCTCGGCGACGTCGGCCAGCGGGAGGGCGAGCGCGTCGCCCGCGACGATCACGCGCGTGACGGCGTGCTCGACGATGAGCCGGTGCGCATCGGCGACGTCGACGCTCGCGGACGGCTGCAGCACGACGGTGCCCCCGACCGCGAGCGTGCCGAGCGTCATCGACTGCGCCGTGCCGTGCAGCAGCGGGCTCATCGGCAGCGTCACCGTCGCGGGGGTCGCGGGGTCGACCGCGAGAGCGATCGCCCCCGCGAGGGTGTCGGGCGGGGCGAGTCCGATGAGACCCCACGTCGAGGCGCGGCGGGCGACGAGGAGCGTGTCGAGGTCCCAGACGACGGCCTTCGGCGCCCCCGTCGTGCCGCCGGTGTAGAGCCGCAGATCGCCGCCTAGGGGCGCCGCGGCGGGCAGCTCCCCACCCGCGGCGACGATGTCGGCGTACGCGGTGGCACCGGTCATCGGGTCGCCCCCGTCGTCGACCGTCACGAGCTCGACGTCGAGGCCGTCGGCCGCGTCCGTCGCGATCGCGCCGAGCGTCGTCGGGGCGACGAGTACGCGCGACTCCGAGTCGAGCAGCAGCGCGCGCACCTCGGCCGCGCGGTAGCGGTAGTTGATCGCGACGGGTGCGACGCCGATCGCGAGGCACGCCCAGAAGAACGTGAGGAACTCGGGTCGGTTGTAGAGGATCGTCGCCGCCGCGTCGCCCGGCTTCAGCCCGCGCTCGCGGAGGTGCCGCGCGAGGGCGCCGGCCTCCTGCGCGAGGCGGCCCCACGACATCCGCTCGTCGCCGGCGATCACCGCCGGACGGTCGGGCACCGCGCGCGCGATGCCCTGCCACAGATCGCTGTAGTGGATGCGCTCCACGCTCACCCCTCTCGACGGGTCGGCGGCCCCGAGTGCTGCGCCTTCGCCGCGAACGTGTCGCGCCACGCGGCGCCGATGCCCGCCGCCGACCAGCCGCCGTCGGCGTAGTCGGTCTCGATCACCTCGGGATGCGAGAACAGCGTGAGCCGGTCGCCGCCGATGCCGATCGCCTGGCCGGTGACCTCGGCGGACTCCGCCGACGCGAGCCAGACGATGAGCGGCGCGACGTCGTCGGGGCTGCCGAGTCCCTTGTCGTGCCGCAGCTCGTGCGGGATCGGATCGCCGGCGAGGAATCGCTCGTACGCCTCGGTGTAGGCCGGGATGGTCGCGGTCATCGGCGACAGCGCGACCGGGATGACGGCGTTCGCGGTGATCCCGTCGCGCGCGAGTTCGAGCGACCACGTGCGGGCCATCGCGACGAGGCCGGCCTTCACGGCCGCGTAGTTGGTCTGCCCGAAGCTGCCGTACTGGCCGGCGGGGGATCCGATGACGACGATGCGGCCACCCTCGCCCTGCTCCTTCATGCGCACGGCGGCCGCCCGCCCGGTCGTGAAGGTGCCGCGCAGGTGGGTGGCGACGACGGCGTCGAAGTCGTCGTCGCTCATCTTCCAGAGCACGCGGTCGCGCAGCACGCCCGCGTTGGCGACGAGCACGTCGAGCCGTCCGAACGCCGACACGGCGTCGGCGACGAGCTGATCGGCCGTCTCGGCCGGGCCGACGGGTCCGACCGACGCGACGGCGCGCCCGCCCGCGGCCTCGATCTCCGCGACGACGCCCGCGGCGGCTTCCGCATCCACGTCGTTCACGACGACGGCCGCGCCGGCGGCGGCGAGGGCGAGCGCGTAGGCGCGGCCGAGGCTGCGTCCCGCGCCGGTCACGATCGCGACGCGGCCGTCCAACGACACCGCGCTCATCGGTAGTGCCTCAGCACGAGCTCGGCGACGACCGCGGGCTTCGACGCGCCCTCCGTCTCGAACGTGAGCGCGAGGGTCACCTGGTACCCGCCCGCGATCTCCTCGACGTCGGCGACCCGTCCGCGCACCCGGATGCTCGCCCCCGAACGCACGGGATGCGGGAAGCGGATCTTGTTGAAGCCGTAGACGATGCCCGTCGAGGTGCCCGCGACGCGGTAGATCTCGCGCAGGTGCGGCACGACCATGCTGAGCGTCAGCATCCCGTGGGCGATGCGGCCGCCGAACGGCGACTTCGCCGCGGCGTCGGCGTCGACGTGGATGGGGTTGTCGTCGCCGGAGAGCTGCGCGTAGAGGTCGATGTCCTCCTGCGGGATCGGCCGCCACGTGGAGGGGCCGAACTCGGCGCCGGCGAGCGAGCCGACCTCGTCGATCGTGGTGTGGGCGTAGGTCGTGTCAGTCATCGAGGGCTTCCTTGCCGGGATACGGGTGCGGCCCCATCCTGCCGGGATCAGGTTCCCTGCGAACCGCCGTTTTTCGGAGGGTGAAATCGGCGGGGCGGGGCGGAGGGCCGCGTGGAATCGTCGCAACCGGCATCCCGACGAAGGAGTGAGTGCAGATGACGGTGACCGAGGCGACCGCGCCCGAGATCGACGCGGCGAGCATCCGCGACGTGCAGGAGTACTACTTCGACCGGGAGTGGACCGACGGTCTGCCCGTCGTGCCGGTGACCGAGTCGCTGCTCGCCGAGTTCCTCGCGGCCACCGACCGCGACCCCGACGAGGTGCTCTTCACGATCACCCACCTCAACCGGTCGATCACCGTGCGCACGGCCGCGATCAACGCCGCGCTCGCCGGTTGCAAGCCCGAGTATCTGCCGGTCGTGCTCGCCGCGTGGGACGCGATCGCGAAGGAGCCGCACCCCGCGCGCGGCATCTGGCAGTCGACGACCGGCACCGCCCCCTTCCTCCTGGTGAACGGCCCCGTGCGCACCCGGCTCGACATCAACTCGACCGGCAACATCTTCGGCTCCGGTCACCGCGCCAACGCGACGATCGGCCGTGCCATCCGGCTCGGCTGCATCAACGCGTTCGGGCTGCACCCGCACAAGCTCGACCAGGCGACGCAGGGCAATCCGTCGAAGTACTCGGCGGTGCTCGGCGAGAACGAGGAGCAGAGCCCCTGGCCGTCGTTCGCGGCCGACCTCGGCTACGGCCCCGACGAGAGCATCGTGACCGAGTTCGTCATCCGCTCGGTCGTGCACATCGAGGCCCGTCACACGATGGAGCCCGAGCAGCTCGCCCTCGACTTCGTCGGCACGATCGCCCGCACGGGCGCGCTCATCCACGAGTACACGTCGGCGCTGCTCGTGCTCACCCCCGAGCACGCGGAGGTGTTCGCGAACGCGGGGTGGAGCAAAGACGATCTACGCACCTTCATCTTCGAGCACGCCGTCTTCGACCGCGCCGCCCTCGCCCGCGTCGGCAAGGACGCCCTGTCGACCCGCACCCGCTGGCGTCTCGCGTCGAGTCACCCCGACGCGACGCCCGATACGGCGAGCTCGAGCGCGAACCCGGATGTCGTGCGCGTGCTCAGCCACCCGACGAGCGTGCAGATCGTCGTCGCCGGTGCCGACAACGCGGGCGTCTCGGCCGTCGTCGAGATCTTCACCCTCAACCCCCCGCGCGAGCTGCCCTACTCGACCGTGAAGGTCGGCTGACCTCCTCCGCCATGCGCCTCACCGACGAGGAGAAGCGGATGCGCGACGGCGCCGAGGGCGGCGCCGTCGCCGCGGCGATGGATCTGCTCATCCGCTACGGCGAGGCGCTCGGCGCCGAGCGGCTCGTCGACACCCGCAACGTCGCCGGCACGATGACGCAGCCGTCGCCCGCGAAGGCGCAGCTCGTGCGGGAGGGCGGCTGGGCGAAGGCGTACGCGGTCATCAATCTCGACTCCGACGAGGAGCTCGACATCCCGCGCATGCGGGTACCCACCTGCCAGCTGCAGCACGGGTTCGCCGAGGACGCCGACGGGCTCACGGGGTACGCGACGCAGTCGATCGAGCTGCAGGGCGATGCCGAGTCGTACTTCTCCGAGCGGGGCGTCAACATCCTCGCGACCTGCACGCCCTACCAGGTGGGCAACCTGCCGGTGAAGGGCGAGCACATCGCCTGGATGGAGTCCTCCGCCGTCGTCTACGCCAACTCGGTCCTCGGCGCGCGCAGCAACTGCGAGGGCGGGGCCTCGACCGGCGCCGCGGGGCTCACCGGCAAGATCCCGTACTGGGGTCTGCACGACCCGGCCAACCGGTTCGCGACGCATGTCGTGCGGGCCGACACCCGGGTGGAGACCTTCCAGGACTGGGGGATGTTCGGCTACTTCGTGGGGGAGCGGGTGCAGGAGGCGCGGCCGGCCGTGATCGGCGATCTCGCCCAGCCCGACCTCACCGACCTCAAGCACTTCGGGGCCGCCACCGCGACCTCGGGCGGCGTCGAGCTCTACCACCTCCCCGGCGTCACGCCCGAGGCCCCGACGCTCGAGGCGGCCTTCGACGGCGGGCCGATCCCCGCCCCGATCGTCTACGGCGACGCCGAGCGCCGGTGGGTGTACGAGACGCTCAATGCGCAGGGCCAGAGCGAGGATGTCGACTTCATCCTGCTCGGCTGCCCGCACGCGTCGCTCGACCAGCTCGCCGAGATCGCGTACCTGCTCGAAGGCCGGCGACTGCACGCGGGCACGCAGCTGTGGGTCATGACACCGCGGGCGCTGCGCACGATGGCCGACCGCAACGGCTACACCCGCGCGATCACGCGGGCCGGCGGCCACGTGCTCACCGACTCGTGCCCCGCGATGTCGCGCGCCGCGCCGCCCGGCACGACGGTGTTCGCGACCGACTCGGCGAAGCAGGCGCACTACCTGCCCGCGATCCTCGGCATCGAGGCGTGGTTCGGCACGACCGCCGAGTGCGTGGATGCCGCCCTCACCGGCCGCTGGCGGGGCGGGCTCGCGTGAGCATCCCGTCGCCCGTGCTCGAACTGCGCGGTCGCGGCATCGTGCCGGCCGTCGTCGAGGCCGAGGCGCTCGTGACCCGCGACCCGATCTCGGGGTTCGGCGGCATCGACGTCGCCACCGGCACCGTCATCGAACCGCGCCACGAGCTCTTCGGAGTGTGCTTCACGGGCAAGGTCCTCGTCTTCCCGGGCGCGAAGGGCTCGTCGGGGTGGTCGGGGTTCTTCCAGAGCACCCGCCTGATGGGCACCGCCCCCGCCGCCTTCGTGTTCGATGTCATCACCACGAAGGCCGTGCTCGGCGCGATCGTCACCCGCATCCCGACCGTCGTCGAGGCGTCACCGGCGCCGCTCGAGCACCTCCGCACGGGCGATCTGCTGCGGATCGACGGCGATTCGGGCGTCATCACGGTCGTGCGCCGCAGCCCGACGTAGGCTCGAACCCGGGCGCTTTCAGCGAGTGAAAACGCGCGTAGGCGCTTCGCCTGGGGCTGTGCAGACTCGACCCACCGTCCGCGACGAAGCGGCGGGCGGAACACCCCGACATAGGAGTCGACATGATCACAGCAGTGAAGAGTTCCTCCAGAAAGCGCCTCGGCGTCACCGCGCTCGTCGCGGCCACGGCGCTCGCGCTCGCCGGCTGCACCGGCGGCACGACGAGCCCCGAAGGCGACGGCGACACCCCGGCCGACCTCGACGACATCGTCGTCGTGTCGTTCCTGCCGCTGCAGTCGTTCACCTTCACCCCCGAGATGTACGCCTACTCGTCGGGCATCTTCGAGGAGCACGGCCTCGACGTGCAGCTGCAGCCCGTGCAGGGCACGGCGGCCGCCATCCAGACCCTCCTCGGCGGCGCCACCCCGATCACCCGCGTCAGCACGGTCGACGTGATGACGGGCATGGAAGCCGGTCAGCCGATCGTCGCCGTCGGCACGATGGCGTACCGCTCCAACCTGCGGGTCATCTCGACCGAGTCCAACCCGATCGAGTCGGCCGCCGACATGGAGGGGACGACGATCGGCCTCGGATCGGTCGGCGGGACGAGCGAGCGCATGCTCAACTTCGCGCTCGACAGCGCGGACGTGCCGCACGAGTCGGTCACCCGGCAGGCCGTCCCCGTGACGGCCGCGACCTACGAGCTCGTCAAGCAGGGCCAGCTCGACGGCTACGTCGTGAGCCTCGACACCTCGATCGGCATCGTCAACCAGAACGACGACGCCGTGTCGAGCCCGGCGGGCCTCGTCGACGCCCCGGAACGTCAGGTCTGGATCACCACCCAGTCGAACCTTGAGAACCCGGAGCGGGTCGACCAGATCGAGCGCTTCCTCGCCGCCATCAAGGAGGCGACGCAGGAGATCATCGACGACTCGGCGAACGACTTCGCGAACGTGCTCTCGACGCTCCGCGACAGCGGCGACTGGGAGTTCGCGGCCCTGGCCGACGACGCGATCGCGATCGAGGCGCTCACGACCTACACGACCGAGACCTGGATCGACTCGACCGGCGCGGTCGGTCTCCTCGAGAACGACGAGGAGTACTGGCAGGTCATCTACGACGCCTACGTCGACGGCGGCCTGCTCGACGGCGGCGCCGACCCGTCGGAGTGGATCACGAGCGACCTGCTCCCGTAAGGAAACACCTCGGTGGCGGCCCCGCGACCCGGGGCCGCCACCACCCACCACCACAGAGAGGCGACGCCGCCCCCATGAGCAACGAGACCCTGACCTCCCCACCCGCCGCGGCCACCGAGGGCGAGACCCCCCGGCTGCGCATCCAGGGGGTGGGCCGCGACTTCCACACCCGCTCCGGCGTGACGCACGCCGTGTCGGGGGTCGACCTGTCGATCGAGCGCGGCGAGTTCGTCGCCGTCATCGGCCGGTCGGGATGCGGCAAGACCACGCTGCTGCGCATGATCGGTGGTCTGCTCGCGCCGTCGGCGGGGACGATCGAGGTCGACGGCAACAACCTCTGGAAGGGCGAGACCGTCGAGTCGAGCGCCGTCACGAAGCTCGGCTTCGTGTTCCAGGAGTCGAACCTGTTCCCGTGGTTCTCGGTGCTCGACAACATCGCGCTGCCGATGAAGCTCCGCGGCGTCGGCAAGGCCGAGCGACGCGCTCGCGCGGCCGAGTTCGCCGCGCTCGTCGGCCTCGGCGGCTTCGAGAAGTCCTACCCGCGCGAGCTCTCCGGCGGTATGCGCCAGCGCGCCGCGATCGCCCGCGCGCTGTCGACCGAACCCGAGCTGCTGCTCATGGACGAGCCCTTCGGCGCGCTCGACGCCCTCACCCGCGAGCGGATGAACCTCGAGCTGCAGCGCATCGTGCTGGAGACGAAGTCGACCGTCGTCTTCGTCACCCACGACATCCCGGAGGCGGTGTTCCTCGCCGACCGCGTCGTGCACATGACGCCGCGCCCCGGGCGCATCCGGCAGATCCTGCCGGTGCCCTTCGACAAACCGCGCGGCGTGCTGCTGCAGACCGAGACCCCGTTCAACGACATCGTCCGGCAGTTGCGCTCGGACATCGACGAGGAGGACTGACCCATGAGCCGCTCGAAGGTCATGCGCATCCTGCCCTGGATCGTCACGCCGACCCTGGTCGTCGCCATCATCCTCACCTGGCACCTGATCGTCACGATCGGGCAGGTGAACCCGTTCCTGTTCCCGCCGCCGAGCGCCGTGGGGGAGAAGTTCGTCGGCCTCATCGTCGGCGGCACCGTCTGGTCGCACACCCTCACGACGCTCAGCGAGATCCTCGCCGGGTTCGGCATCGCCGTCGTCACCGGCGTCGTCGTCGGGGTCGTGCTCGGGAAGCTGCCGTGGCTCGAGGCGAGCATCCGACCGCTCATCGTCATCACGCAGGTCGCGCCGAAGGTCGCGTTCATCCCGCTGTTCGTCATCTGGTTCGGCTTCGGCATCACGTCGAAGATCTGGCTCTCGGCGCTGCTCGCGTTCTTCCCGATCATGCTCAACATGCTGCTCGGGGTGCGTTCCGTCGAGCAGGGCCACCGTGAGGTGATGCGCAGCCTCAACGCGAGTCGCGGGCAGACCCTGCTGCAGCTCGAGATGCGCAGCGTGCAGCCGTACCTCTTCGCCGGCATGGAGGTGGGCATCGTGCTCGCCACGACCGGGGCGATCGTCGCCGAGTACATCGCCGGCAACCAGGGGCTCGGGTTCCTCGTCGTCTCGTCGATGAACCAGCTGGATGCGGCACTCACCTTCGCGCTCATCCTGTGGCTCTCGCTCATCGGCCTCGGGCTCTACCTGATCGTCAACGAGCTCAAGCGGTTCTTCATCCCGTGGCACGAGTCGGTGTACGGGTTGCGGAACCAGGGCGCCTGAGCGTCCCGGACCGCGACCCCCGCATCCCTAGGATGGCCGCGTGAACGCGCGCGACCGCATCCAGAGCCTCGAACGGGGCGTCGAGGTGCTGCGCGCGTTCGGCGGTCGGGAGTCGTGGCTGAGCGTCGCCGACATCGCGGCCCGCACGGGTCTGGCGCGGCCGGTGGTGCGCCGCATTCTGCTCACCTTCGAGCACCTCGGGTACGCCGAGGCGACGAACGGGCAGTGGAACCTCACCCCGCGCATCCTCGAACTCGGGTCGGGGTACTTCGCCCGCTCGTCGCTGCCGGAGATCTCCTACGGGTTCATGGGCGACGTCGTCGAGCGCACCGGGATGACCTGCAGCGTCGGCGTGCTCGACGCGGTGGAGGTCATCCACGTGGCGCGCGTCGAGGACCACCGTCCGCTGCCCGACTCGGTGCGCATCGGCAACCGGCTCCCGGCGCACGCGACCGCGGTCGGCAAGGTGCTGCTCGCGGCGCTGCCGGGGGACGAGCTGCTGGTGCGCCTGCGCGGCGCGGCGCTCGAACCGCAGACGCCGAAGACGATCGTCGGCGTCGACGCGCTCGTCGACCGCGTGGGTCTCGTGCGCGCGCGCGGGTGGGACGTCTCGATCGAGGAGCTGCATCCCGGTCAGGTCGCCGCGGCCGTGCCGATCATCGCCGGCGGCCGCACCGTCGGCGGTCTCGCGGCGTCATCGTCGACCGTGCGGCAGACCGAGGAGTCGCTGCGCGACGACGTCGTGCCCGTGCTGCGGGTGTGCGCCGACGCGATCGGCAGCGCCTACCGCAACGCCAACCCCCAGCTCTTCCGCGCGGACTGACCCCGAACAGCGACGTCGGGGAGCCGGGCGGGACCCGCAGTTCGTCGATGGCGTCGTCATCCGCGACATTTGGCGCGGATCCCGCCCCGGCGAGCGCGAGAAGTCGCGGATGGATGAGGCAGGGCCGGCGACCGGAGGGCCACGAGTCGCGGAAACGGCAGGGTCAGGATGCCGCGACGGGCTCCGCGATGCCGTCGGGGAGGCGGGTGCCGAGGTAGGCGCCGTCGGCCTCGAGGCGTCGCTGCAGGGTCGGGATGTCGACATCCGCCGCCCGCACGCCGGCGCCGAGGGCGAGGTCGGCCGCCGATCCGGCCGCCTGGCCCATGACGAAGCACGGGCCGGTCACCCGTCCCGACGACTGGCCGCCCTGCGTCATCGACGCGCAGCGTCCCGCGACGAGGAGGTTGTCGACGACGTCGGGCACGAGCATGCGATAGGGAAGCTGGTTGAACCCGCGCGAGTCGACCGGCGCGAACCGGAACTCGACGTCGCCCTCGACGTGGGCCTCGACCGGCCAGCCGTTGACGCCGATCGTGTCGTCGAAGTCGGCGCAGCCGAGCACATCCTCCTCGGTGAGCTGGTACGCACCGACGATGCGCCGCGTCTCGCGGATGCCGATCGACGGCGCGATGTCGACGATGTACGAGTCCTGGAAGCCCGGCGTCACCTGCTTGATGAAGGCGAACGCGTCCTTCACCTGCTGGCGTCCCTGTAGCTCGCCGCGCGTGAGCTGGTGCACATCGGTGCCGTCGACGGGGGAGCCGTCGGCGTTGGAGAGCTGGGTGAGGTTCGAGCGCCACTCGAGCGGGTTGCGCTGCGGCCGCACGATCGGCTTCTTGCGCGGGAACCGGTGGGTCCCGGCCGCTTCGGCCTCCTCCATGAGGCGCCGCACGGTGCGCCACGCCTCGCCGGCCTCGTCGGGGTGCACGCCGTTGATGCGGAACATGAGCGACGGGTACATGAGCCGCGGGCTCACCTCGAAGGGTGCCCCCGACCACGCGGCGACGTCGCCGTCGCCCGAGCCGTCGATGAAGAACCGTCCGCGGATGGCGCCGCGGCCCGACTTCGACTCGACGATGACGGCGTCGATCTGCGACTCCGACGCCATCGAGACGGCGACGACGGACGCGTGGAACAGCAGCTCCGCCCCGCCCGCGACGACGAGCTCGTCGGCGGCGATCTTGAGCGCCGAGATGTCGTAGGAGAGGGCCTGGATGCGGTCGTCGACCGACAGGTGCACGTCGTTCAGCCCGTCCATGAGCCGCATCCGGTCGAGCAGCTCGTCGGCGAACCCGTGCACCGACTGGAAGTCGGTGCCGTAGGCGCGCGCGTGCATGCCGCAGAAGGTCGCGAGTCCGCCCATCGTGCCGGCGCCGCCGAGGAAGCCGTACTTCTCGATGAGCAGCGTCGAGCGTCCCGCGCGGGAGGCGGCGGTCGCGGCCATGACGCCCGCGGGTCCGCCGCCGACGATGACGACGTCGTATTCGCCGATCACCGGGATGTCGCGGGCGGGCTCTCGGATGGTGGTCGCGGTCATGCGGGCTCCTTCACGGGGCGGGAGTCGGGGCTGCAGGGTCGTGCGCACAGCACGGCGCCGCAGCTGAGCGGTTGGACGAGGGCCTCGTACTGGTCGAGGTAGCCGCCGCCGGTGTCGCGGTCGGCCGGGGGCTCGTAGTCGGGGCGGGCGGCGAGCTCGTCGGCGTCGACGAGGAGGTCGACGGTGCCGCGCTCGATGTCGATCTCGACGAGGTCGTCGTCGCGCACGCGGCCGAGCGGCGCCCCGGGCGCGGCGGCCTCGGGCGAGACCTCGCCGACCGTGAAGCCCTGGTTGACGAGGCCGCTGAACTGCCCGTCGGTGACGAGCGCGACCTTGTCGGCGAGACCCCGCGCGTGGAGGGCGAAGATGAACGCCGACGTGAGACCGAGCCCGGGGGCTCCGGTGACGCCGATGCCGCGGATGACGGCGACGTCGCCCTCGCGCAGCCGTCCGCTCGAGATTCCGGCGATCGCCTCCTCGCGGGTGCCGAACACGCGCGCCGGCCCGGTGAACCGGTACGGGCCGGGGTCGGGCACGGGGCGCTTCGCGACCGCGCCGCCCGGGGAGAGGGTGCCCTTGAGCACCGAGATCGCCGGTCCCGGGCCGAACGCGTCGTCGAGCGAGCGGATGACGTCGCCGTCGCCCGGGAGAGCGCGCGCGGCGTTCTCGGCGACCGTCGTGCCGGCGACGGTGAGCGCCGA
Organism: uncultured Microbacteriaceae bacterium; assembly: GCA_946481135.1. Next base: position 2,245 of record CAMLMQ010000011.1, on the reverse strand, counting down.
CCCGTCGAGCAGGGGCAGCAGTTCGCGCAGGATCGTCGCGCCGCCGCCGGCATCCTCGAACTCCTCGGTGATGCGGGGGCCGTTGGGGCGCACCGAGCACAGCAGCGGCGTCTCGCGCCCGAGGCTGCGGAACAGCTCCCACACGTCGAGGTCCATGCCCGCTTCGACCACGACGGCCTGCAGGTGCTTGATCGTGTTCATCGAGCCGCCGATCGCGAGCATCGCCCGCACGCCGTTGCGCACGGCGCCCTCGGTCAGCAGTCGGCGCGGGCGCACGTCGCGTTCGATCAGGTCGGCGAGGGCGACGGCGGCGGCGCGCACATCCGCCCACATCTTGTCGCTCAGCGCACGCACGGGCGCCGAACCCGGCATCGCGAACCCGAGCGCCTCGGCGAGGATGTGCATCGAGTTCGCGGTCGCGAGTCCCGCGCAGACACCGGGGCCGAGGATGGCGTCCTCCGCGAGCTCCTCGAGCGCGTCGGTCGGCTCACCCGTGACGGCGGCCTTCGAGGCACGGAGGAAGATCTCCTCGATGTCGGCCTCGCGGCCCTCGGCGAGTCCCGAGTGCTGATAGCCGCACGGCACGACGACCGTCGGGATGTCGAGGCGCGCGGCCGCCATGAGATGCGCGGGCGTCGTCTTGTCGCACGAGCTCAGGCAGATCATCGCGTCGAGCTTCGCGCCCTCGACGGCGGCCTCGATGTCGTCGACGATGAGGTCGCGACTGGGCAGGATGTAACGTCCCGCGCGTCCGGCGCTCGTCACGAAGTCCGACGGCGCCGTCGTGCGGATCTCGAACGGCAGCAGCCCGGCGGCGCGCAACTCGGTCTTGAGCACGGCGGCGATCTCGTCCAGGTGCGAGAAGCACGCCGCGAGGTCGGACGACGTGTTGACGATCGCGACCTTCGGGCGGTCCCAGTGCTCCTTCGGGATGCCCAGGGCCGTGTAGTGCGCACGGCGCGCGATCGAGAGCGCCGACGTCGGCGGCAGGTTGCTGCGCAGTTCGGGCATCCTCGTCCTTCCCGCCGCCAGCCTGCCGGGTCGCGCCCCCCGGGGCAGCGCAGCTTTCCGGTCACTGAAAAGGCGACTGCGACGAGACATCGGGCGGAGGACCGTTGCCGTATGACCACCCTCCGCGAAGCCCTCCTCGACCCCACCGGTGCGGTCGCGGGAGAAGACGACAGCACCCTCTCGCCGCGCCCCGGCAACCTCAAGGGGCTCACCATCGGCCTCATCGACAACACGAAGCCCAACTCGATGCATCTGCTCGACGAGCTCGCCGCCGACCTCGAGCGCGACTTCGGCGTCACGTCGTTCAAGCGCTACGTCAAGGACTACTTCGGCACGCCGATCAAGGACGAGCTGTTCGACCAGGTCGTCTCCGAGGTGGATGTCGTCATCACCGCGGTCGGCGACTGCGGCTCGTGCAGCGCCGCGACGGTCGCCGACGGCATCAAGTTCGAACGCGCCGGTGTGCCGACCGTGAGCATCACGTCCGACTCGTTCGCGATGTCCGGGCAGGCGATGGCCGACGTGCAGGGCTTCCCGGGCTTCCAGTTCGCGATGGTCGAGCACCCGATGGCGAGCCTCGACGCCGCGCAGATCCGAGCGCGCGCCGACGCGATCCTGCCCGACGTGCTGCGCATCCTCGGCGTCACCGAGGCGGCGTGATGGCCGACACGACGAGCGTGGATGCAGCCCTCGCCTCGTTCACGGAGATGATGGCGACCGACGGCTACCGACTGACCTGGGCCGAGACCGACCCGCAGAAGGTGGTCGTCAAGATCGAGGCCACCGACGGCGCGTGCGAGGACTGCCTCGTGCCGCTGCCGATCATGACGAACATCATGGCGAAGGCGCTCAGCTCGACCGACTACGAGCTCGACCACGTCGAACTGCCCGCGAAGACCGGCGAGCAGCCGGAGGCATGACGCAGGTTCACAACCCGTCCCGCTTCTCGGAGGTGGTCGGCGAGTACACGCCGGCCAGCCGGAGCGAGGTGGATGCCGCGGTCGCCGCGGCGGCGCGGGCCCAGCCCGGCTGGGCGGCGACGTCGATCGAGCAGCGCGTGGTGGCGCTGAGTCGGGTGGCCGACGCGATCGACGCCCGGGCCGAGGAGCTCGCACAGCTCCTCGCCCGGGAGGCCGGCGTGCCGATCGGGGAGGCCCGCGGCGAGGTGCGCGTCGCGGCGGCCGGCATCCGCAACGCCGCCGACGCCGCGCTCGAGGTGCTCGCGCCCGTCGAG
>CAMLMQ010000010.1 GCA_946481135.1 uncultured Microbacteriaceae bacterium | reverse complement strand
GCGACCGCTACAAGATCTTCATCCTCGACGAGGCGCACATGGTGACGCCGCAGGGCTTCAACGCGCTGCTGAAGCTCGTCGAGGAGCCGCCGGAGCACGTGAAGTTCATCTTCGCGACGACCGAGCCCGAGAAGGTCATCGGCACGATCCGCAGCCGCACCCATCACTACCCGTTCCGCCTCGTTCCGCCCGCGCAGATGCTCGACTACGTGCAGCAGCTCTGCACCGACGAGAAGGTGTCGGTCGACGGCGGCGTGCTGCCGCTCGTCGTTCGGGCCGGCGGGGGCTCGGTGCGGGACACACTGTCGCTGCTCGACCAGCTCATCGCCGGGTCGGAGGGATCGACGATCGGCTACGAGCGTGCGGTGGCCCTGCTCGGCTACACGCACGGGGCGCTCCTCGACGAGGTCGTCGACGCGCTGGGAGCCCGGGATGCCGCGGGCGTCTTCTCGGCGGTCGACCGTGTCGTGCAGACGGGCCAGGATCCGCGGCGTTTCGTCGAGGACCTCCTCGAGCGCCTGCGCGACCTCATCGTCGTCGCGGCCACGCGCGACGGGGCGGCGGCCGTGCTGCGCGGGGTGCCCCAAGACGAGATCGATCGGATGGCGGCGCAGGCGTCCGCGTTCGGTGCGGCCGAGCTCTCCCGAGCCGCCGACGTCGTCAACACGGCCCTCACGGAGATGACCGGGGCCACGTCGCCGCGGCTGCATCTAGAGCTCATGGTGGCGCGGCTGCTCGTGCCCGCGGCCGACGAGTCCGACCGCGGGGCGCTCGCCCGCGTCGAGCGCCTCGAGCGGCGCATCGGCATCGACGAGCACCCCTCGATGCGCGCCGTCCCCGACCGGCCCGCGACCCCGCCCGTCGACATCCGCGAGGCGCGAAAGGCGAAGGAGGAGGCGGCCGCGCCGGTCGTCGCGCCACCGAAGCCCACCCCGGAGTCCGTTCCGGAACCCGTCGGCGAGCCGGCCGCGGAGGCACCCTCCTCCGCGGAGCAGCCCCCCGCCGCCGAGGAGCCCGCCGCCGACGTCCCCGAGCCGCAGACCACGCCCGTGTCGCTCTCCCAGGTGCGCGACGCGTGGCCCGAGATCCTCGAGATCGTCAAGAACGCGAAGCGCACGGCCTGGATGTCGCTGCAGACGGCCGCCCCCCGTGCGTTCGAGAACGACGTGCTCACCGTCGCGTTCGCGACCGACGCCGACGTCGCGAAGTTCAAGCAGCCCCACGGCCCCGGCGAGAGCGTCAGCGAGTTGCTGCGCGGCGCCATCCACGAGGTGCTCGGGGTGCGGGTGAAGTTCCTCACCCGCCACGACGGGGCCGTCGCCGCCCCGCCGCCCCCCGAGGCTCCTCCGGCCGACCCGTCCCCCGCCGACGAGAATCCCCTGCCCCCGGCGCCGGAGTGGAACGTCGTCGCCATCCCGGCCAGCGCGGAGACCTCGCCGGCCGCCGCGCCGGAGTCCGACTCTCGGCCGGAGCCCGACCCGCACTCGGACCCCGACCCGCGGCCGGAGCCCGACCCGGCGCCGTCGGCCCGCACCGCCCCCGCGGCCGCGCCGCCGACCCGTCCGGCCCCGCAGGCGACGACCGCCGACGGCAAGGCCCGCTACGGCGAGGCCGTGGTGCGCGAGATCCTCGGGGCGAGCTTCCTCGAAGAGCAGAGCCTGCGGCCCGCCGACCCGCCCGCCGTGCTCGACACCCCGGAGAGCTGAGCCGTGTACGAGGGGATCGTCCAGGAGCTCATCGACGAGTTCGGCCGGCTGCCGGGCATCGGGCCGAAGTCGGCGCAACGCATCGCGTTCCACATCCTGCAGACCGAGTCGTTCGACACCACGCGTCTCGCGCAGATCCTCACCGAGGTGCGCGACAAGGTGCGGTTCTGCGCGATCTGCGGCAACGTCGCGGAGCAGGAGACGTGCGGCATCTGCCGCGACCCCCGCCGCAGCCCCGCGACGATCTGCGTCGTCGAGGAGGCGAAGGATGTCGTCGCGATCGAGCGCACGCGGGAGTTCCGTGGGCTCTACCACGTGCTCGGCGGCGCGATCAGCCCGATCGACGGCATCGGCCCCGACGACCTCCGCATCCAGCAGCTCGTGCAGCGCCTCGCCGACTCGACCGTGACCGAGGTCATCATCGCGACCGACCCGAACCTCGAGGGCGAGGCGACCGCCACCTACCTCACCCGCCTGCTCGTGCAGCCGGGTCTCACGGTGACGCGTCTCGCGTCGGGGCTGCCGGTCGGCGGCGACCTGGAGTACGCCGACGAGGTGACGCTCGGTCGAGCGTTCGAGGGGCGCCGCACCGTCGAGTCGTGAGGCAGACTGGTTGCCCGTGACCGACACCGCCGACATCCGCCTCGTCGCCTTCGACCTCGACGACACGCTCGCCCCCTCGAAGACCGCGATCGATCCCCGCATGGGCGACCTGCTCGTGCGGCTGCTCGGCGAGGTCGAGGTGTGCGTGATCTCGGGCGGTCAGTTCGGTCAGTTCGAGTCGCAGCTCATCGCGAACCTCCCCATCGCACCCGAGGCGCTCGCGCGCATGCATCTCATGCCGACGTGCGGCACCCAGTACTACCTGCACGACGGCGACGGATGGCGTCAGCAGTACGCCGAGAACCTCACCGACGACCAGAAGGCCCGGGCCCTCGCGGCGGTCGAGTCGGAGGCGAAGCGCCTCGGCTTCTGGGAGCCCGACAACGGCGCCGAGGTCTGGGGCCCCGTGCTGGAGGACCGCGGCTCGCAGATCACGTTCTCGGCTCTCGGCCAGTCCGCGCCCGTCGACGCGAAGAAGGCGTGGGACCCGTCAGGCGAGAAGAAGAACGCCCTCCGCGCCGCGGTGCAGGAGCACCTCCCCGACCTCGAGGTGCGCTCCGGAGGTTCGACGAGCGTCGACATCACGCGCCGCGGCATCGACAAGGCGTACGGGATGCGCAAGCTCGCCGAACTCACCGACATCTCGTTTGACGAGATGCTGTTCGTCGGCGACCGCCTCGACCCCGACGGCAACGACTTCCCGGTGATCGCCCTCGGCATCCCGACCCGCGCCGTCGAGGGCTGGGAGGACACCGCCGAGGTCGTCGAGGAGTTCCTCGGGTCGCGCTGAAGAACTCGCCATAGACCCCTCTCTGACACCGGGGACCCCCGCGTGCGCGGCTCCCTGGTGTCGCGCGGGGGTCCGTCGCGACATCGCCGTGCGAGAGCCCTGAGCGAGCCCGTCCCGCGTCAGCAGGTCTCGAAGACGTAACCCGGGGTTCCCGCGGCCACCAGGTCGCGGTCGCGCAGCACGGCGCTGCCCACGGCGTCGCAGGCCGCGGCGAGGTGCTCGGCCGAGTACTCGATGTCGAACACGAGGTCGCCGTAGGCGTCGGTGTAGTCGGCGCATTCGTCGAACCGCGCGCAGTCCTCGGTGACCGCGAAGTCGAAGCCCACCTCGTCGCGGAGCCGCTCCGACGATCCGGCGCCGTTCTTCTGCGCGATCGCCATCCCGAGGTCGTGGGCGACGCGGGCGTAGCGGGCGGCGAGGTCGATGTTGTGCTCGATCGTGAGCGCGCCGCCCGAGCGGGCGTAGCTGTCGAGGTTGTCGATCTCGACCGCGTCGAAGCCCGCGATCGCACACGACGCGACGACCGTGCCGAGCAGCGCGGCGATCTCCATCCGCTTCTGCTCCGTCGACGTGTCGAGCAGGTACTCGTCGGGCCAGTCCGGGTCGGCGACCGGCGCGCCGTCGGCGCGCAGCACGAGGTCGGGGTGCTCCGACAGCCAGTGCTCGCCCTCGCCGGGCTGGGTCTGGAAGCCGTTGACGGAGCAGATCGAGTACATCCCGCCGGCCGGCTCGGCCGTCGCGTCGCGCACGACCACCTCGACGCCGTCGGGCGGCTCGTACGTGCCGCCGAGCTGGTAGTCGAACCGCGCGCCCGCGGGCGGCAGCCGGATGTCGTCGTCCTCGGTGGGCGCGGGCACGCATCCGGACAGCAGCACGACGAGCAGTCCGAGCGGCAGGAGGCGCGTCACTCCGCCATTCTCGCCGCGCGCCCGCCCATCAGTCGCCGGGTGCCTCGGCGCGGACGAGCACGGCGCCGCTCTCGCCGCCGACCGCGGCGACGAGGATGCCCGGTCCCACCCAGGCGAGGCCGCGCGCCGCGCATGGCGCCTCGAGCACCGTGTCGCCCGTTCCCGGCCCGACGACGAGGCGGCCGTCGTCGCAACCGGTCGCCGCGATCACCGCGCGGGCCTCATCGGATGCGACGATCACGCGGGTGGGCGCGACCGGCAGCGTGGTCGATCCGGATGTCCACACCGCCGTGCCATCCGGTCCGACGGCCACGTCGGGCGACACCACCTCCGCGGGCGCCCGGTCGCGGATGCCCCCGTCGGCATCCACGACGATCCGCTCCGCCTGCGTCGCGACGTACACGGTGTCGTCGGGGCCGACCGCGATCGCGACCGTGCCGTGCAGGGCCGGGGTCAACGGCGTCGGCCAGGGCAGCCGACCGGTCACGTCGACCGCTCCTCCCGGGGCGGCGGGCTCGATGCGCCGCACGGTGAAGACGCCCTCGTCGGTCGCGTAGGCGACCACGTAGATGTCGTTGCCTCGCGTGGCCACGTCGCCGAGAAGCGAGGTGTCCCGGTGGATGACCTCCCACGAGCCCGACGTCGTGTCGAACACGTGCAGGGCGCCGGCCGCGCCGTCGGCGCCCGCCGACACGACGAGTCGCTCCGGGGTGAGGGCGGCCAGCCCGTGCAACTCCCTCGGAGCCCTGTCGTCGACGAGGTTGAAGCGCCGCACCGTCCCCCCGTCGGCGTCGAGGTGGAGCCACGAACCGGCGGAGTGTCCCCAGAACCCGCCCGCCGTGTCGGAGGTCAGCGTCATCGGGAAGGTGACGTCGGTCGGCTGCGGGATCACATCGCCGTCCAGCCGGGTGTCATGCCGGATCGCGAGAAGGAGCCACGCGTCGGGCGGGGGCACCGAGCAGCCGATCAGCAGCGCCGACACGAGTCCCCCGACGAGTCCGGCGGCGAGGCCCCTGAACCTCCGCGTCATGACGGCCATTGTCGCCCCACTAAACTTCCTCGACAGGGCGGCTCGCCCACATCCCACCCCTCAGGAGCACCACCGTGAGCCTCATCGTGCAGAAGTACGGCGGGTCGAGCGTCGCCGACGCCGAGAGCATCAAGCGGGTGGCGAAGCGCATCGTCGAGACCCGCAAGGCGGGCAACGACGTCGTGGTGGCGGTCTCGGCGATGGGCGACACGACCGACGAGCTCATCGACCTCGCGCACGAGGTGACGCCGATCCCCGATCCGCGCGAGATGGACATGCTGCTCACGACGGGGGAGCGCATCTCGATGGCGCTGCTCGCGATGGCGATCAAGAGCATGGGGCACGACGCGCGGTCGTACACCGGCAGCCAGGCGGGGATGATCACCGACGACCGGCACGGCTCGGCCCGCATCGTGGATGTCACGCCCGGCCGGGTGCGGGAGGCGCTCGACGCCGGGGCGATCGCGATCGTCGCCGGCTTCCAGGGTTTCAACCGCGACAGCAAGGACATCACGACGCTCGGCCGCGGCGGATCGGACACGACCGCGGTGGCGCTCGCCGCGGCGCTCGGCGCGGACGTGTGCGAGATCTACACCGACGTCGACGGCGTGTTCACGGCCGACCCCCGGGTCGTGCCGAAGGCGCACAAGCTCGAGCGTCTGACGAGCGAGGAGATGCTCGAGCTCGCCGCCGCCGGGGCGAAGGTGCTCTACATCCGCGCCGTCGAGTACGCGCGCCGCCACGGCGTGACGCTGCACGTGCGGTCGAGCTTCAACAACAGCGAGGGCACGTGGGTGCTCCCGCTCGAGCAGCACGAGCTGCCCGAGCGGCAGGAGGAGGGACAGGTCGTGGAAGAGCCGATCATCACCGGAGTGGCGGGCGACCTCAACGAGGCGAAGGTCACCGTCGTCGGGGTTCCCGACGTGCCGGGCAAGGCCGCGGAGATCTTCACGATCGTCGCGAAGACGGGCGCCAACATCGACATGATCGTGCAGAACGTGTCGGCCGCGGCGACGGGTCTCACCGACATCTCGTTCACGCTGCCGAAGGCGGAGGGCGAGAAGGTCATGACGGCGCTCACCGTCGAGCAGGAGAGCGCCGGCTTCCAGTCGCTGCAGTACGACGACCAGATCGGCAAGCTCGCGGTCGTCGGCGCGGGGATGCGCACCTCCGCGGGGGTGTCCGCACAGCTCTTCACGGCGCTGTCCGACGCGGGCATCAACATCGAGATGATCTCGACGAGCGAGATCCGCATCTCGGTCGTGACTCGGGCCGACCAGCTGCAGCACGCGATGCGCATCGTGCACACGGCGTTCGGGCTCGACGGCGACGCCGAGGCGGTCGTCTACGCGGGCACCGGCCGCTAGCGTTCCCCCCGAACTGGGGCAACTCCGCCAGGTGAGGATGTTCTCATCCGACTGGCCGACCAGGCGAGCAATCCTCTAGCCTTCGAGCAGCCGACGTCACACTCAGCATCGCTGACAAGGCGGGCGGGGCCGGACGCGATTCGGGGGGATCGCAGGACGGCCCGGCGCGGTCGCGGCGGGTTCGGGGGAACCCGCCGCGACCTCCTTCTCCTCTCGGCGGGATCTCGCTGTCACGTGGCGGCCTCGCGGCGGCGGGGTGGCGGACGCGGCCGTAAGCTTCGTGCCTATGAGCACTTCCGGCACCTCTCAGCACGGCATCCGGCTCGGCGTCGTCGGCGCGACCGGTCAGGTCGGCGCGGTCGTGCGCCGCCTCCTCGAGGAGCGCCGCTTCCCGATCGCCGAGATCCGCTTCTTCGCGTCGGAGCGCAGCGCCGGCACGACGCTGCCGTTCCGCGGCGAGCAGATCGTGGTCGAGGATGCGGCGACGGCCGACCCGTCGGGGCTCGACGTCGCCATCTTCAGCGCCGGAGCGACGATGTCGAAGGTGCAGGCCCCTCGGTTCGCCGCGGCGGGGGTGCTCGTCGTCGACAACTCCAGCGCGTGGCGCATGGACCCCGACGTGCCGCTCGTCGTCAGCGAGGTGAACCCGCACGCGCTCGACGAGGTGCGCAAGGGCATCGTGGCGAACCCGAACTGCACGACGATGGCGGCGATGCCCGTGCTCAAGGTGCTGGATGCCGAGGCCGGCCTCGAGCGCCTCGTCGTCAGCACCTACCAGGCGGTCTCGGGTGCCGGGCTGGCGGGCGGCGAGGAGCTCGCCGAGCAGGCCGCCGCGGCGGTCTCCCAGAACCCGATCGACCTCGTGCACGACGGCTCGGCCGTGACGCTGCCCGCACCGGTCAAGTTCCCGAAGAACATCGCCTTCAACGTCGTGCCGCTCGCCGGTTCGATCGTCGACGACGGCCTCGGCGAGACCGACGAGGAGAAGAAGCTCCGCAACGAGAGCCGCAAGATCCTCGAACTGCCCGACCTCCGCGTCGCCGGCACGTGCGTGCGCGTGCCGGTGTTCACGGGCCACTCGCTGAGCATCAACGCCGAGTTCGCGCGGCCGCTGTCTCCCGAGCGTGCGACCGAGCTGCTGCGGGATGCCCCCGGGGTGCAGTTGATGGACGTGCCGACGCCGCTCGACGCCGCGGGCGCCGATCCGAGCCTCGTCGGACGCATCCGCGCCGACCAGAGCGCGCCGGAGGGTCGTGGTCTCGCGCTGTTCATCTCGAACGACAACCTCCGCAAGGGTGCGGCGCTCAACGCCGTGCAGATCGCCGAGCTCGTCGCCACGCGCCTCGCCGCCGCGACCGCCTGAGGTTCCCGCGGCGTTCCGCGGATGTTCAGCCTCCGGGCCTAGCCTCGTGCTGTGCGGCGAAGGGAACGCCGCGCAGAGGTGAGACGACCATGACGGGCCAACACGCCGACGACGCGGACACCCCGATCCGTCGCGGCGTCTGGCGGCTTCCGCTCGTGCGCGTCACCGCGATCGTCGGAGCCGTGTCCCTCGTCATCGCCGTCGGTGCGGGCGTGTGGGCCGCGGCCTGGAGCGAGGAGCGGCCGACGCTGCCGGGGTTCGACACGCCCGTCGACGAGCCCGTCCCCGCTCCTGGTCCGTCCACGGACCCGGTGCCCCCGACGCCGACGGAGCAGCCGGCGCCGCCGCCGGAGAGCGACCCGGCACCCGATCCGGAGGTGCTCCCTCCCGCTCCCGTCGTGTCGTCGCCCGCGGACGGCGCTCTCGGCAACGACCCCCACCCGAGCTTCTCCGGCACGGGCGAGCCGGGGTTCCACGTCTACGTGCAGCTCGTCGACCCCGCGACGGGGCGCGCGTGGACGATCGCGGACGGCCGGGTCGCGAACGACGGATCGTGGGACGTGCGCTCGGCGACCCGACTGAGCGACGGCCCGCACGAGGTCCTGATTCTCCAGGTCGACCTCGCGGGCAACCTGTCCGCCGCGGTGCACCGCGCGGTCGTCGTCGACACCACGGTGCTCTCGCCGACCGTCGACGAACCCGCGGCGGGGCCGCATCTGCTGCTGCCCGAGCTCTCCGGTACCGGCGAACCGGGAGCGGTCGTCACGGTCCGCGACGACGCGGGCGCGGTTCTCGGCACGGTGGGGGTGGCGTCGGAGGGCGTCTGGCGGCTCGCGCTGCCCGATCCGGGTCGCGACGGCGCGACGCTCACGGCGACGCAGACGGATGCCGCCGGCAACGTCTCGTCCGCATCCTCGGCGACCGCGCCGCTCGTCTTCGCGCGACCCGCGGTGGGGGTCGACTCCCCGGTGCCGTCCGACGGCGAGGCGACCGACATCGACATCGTGGTCTCGGGCGCCGCAGGCGCACGCGTCGAGGTCGCCGTCGACGGCGTGCCGATCGGGCCGCCGGTCGACCTGGGCGCGGGCTCGGTCGTCGTGAGCATCCCGGCTCTCACCGAGGGTGAGCATCGCATCGCGGTGCGCTACCGCGACGAGGGCCGTGCGGGTTCGTGGGCGGCCGTCACGGTGCTGGTCGCGCCGGCGCCGCCGACGCCGACGCCGACCCCCTGAGACGCGGCGACGCCGGCGGGAGAAGCTGGGGGAACCCTCCCGACGGCGTCGCGCGCCCGAGCGCCGGGCTACTCCGGGCGCACCGCCCGACGACGGCGCAGCACGAGCGCGGCGCCGATCGCCACGGCGACGGCCGCGACGGCGAACGCGAACCACGGCAGGCTCGCGCCCGTCGCGCCGAGCCCGGCGGGCGTCACCGGCACGGTCGTGCGCGCGCACGACGAGTCCGGGTCGGTCGCGCACGGGTCGCCGACGATCGGCGGCGAATACCCCGGCGGGTTCACGAGCGTCGCGAGGTTCACGAGCTCGGGGGCATCCTGCCGGGCCTCGACCGTCGCCGTCACTTCGAGGTCGAGCACCTCGTCGCGCTGGAGGACCGGGATGCTCCAGGTCACCGTCCGCGAAGCCGCGTCGTACGCGCCGGCGTGGCTCGCGTCGACGAAGGTGAGTCCGCGGGGCAGTGTGTCGCGCACGGTCGTCGGCACGCTGTCGCGGGTGCCGGTGTTGCCGACGCTCACGGTGTAGACGAGGGTGTCGCCACCCGTCGCGGAGGCGTGGTCGACGGTCTTGGCGAGCGTGAACCGGTCGTCGGATGCCGTGATGCCCACCTTGGGCGACTCGGTCGGCAGCAGCGCGACACCGGTCGTCGTCTGCGCGAAGGCCGCGACGCTGTTCCACGCGACGAGGTCCTTCGAGACCGTCGGCACGTTCATGCGGTAGTCGAGCGTGAAGCCCGCGCCCGTGACGTAGGAGTCCGTTGCGACGAGTCGGATGGCGAGTACCTCGGACAGGCCGCCGAGCGCGGTGGGGTCTGCCGTCCAGTCGTCCGTGCACGCGCCCTGCGCCGAGTGCACCTCCGGCCGGCACGCGTCGGCCGAGGCCGAGTAGGAGAGTTCGACTCCGGCGGGCACCGTTCCGACCGACTCCAGCAGGGGCCGGAACTCGCTCAGCCGCTGCTCGCCGGCCTGCGCGCCGCTCACGCCGGTGTCGCCGAGGTGCGGGAAGACGTCGTACAGCACGACGCCGTCGAGCGTTGGCGCGCCGGTGTTCGTCCACGTGATGGCGTAGTCGGCGAGGCCGTCGGTGAGCTTCACGTGACCCACAGCCGGGAAGGTCTGCGGGGTCGTGTCGTAGTCGCCCTGCACGGTCTTCTGCAGCAGGAACTGCCCCGACGTCGAGGTCACGGTGCGGAACACCGCGCTCGCCTCGCAGTTGGCGGGGTTCGCGGCTCCGGTCGGGCGCAGCCCGTCGTCGTCGGTGGCCCGGAACTCGCCCGCGGCGCAGCTCGGCAGCAGGTCGGGGTGGTCGTAGAACGCGCGGGCGACGTTCGTGTAGACGCCCGGCGCGGTCGGCTTGTCGACGACGAGCGGCGAGACGGTCACCGTGAACCGACCGGACTCGGCGGGAAGCGCGTCGACCGGGACGACGATGCGCACGAGGGTCTGCTCGCCGACGAAGTCCTCCAGCACCTCGACCTCCAGGTCACCCGGCGCCAGCGCGACCGTGGTGCCGCCCGGGCGGGCGAGCTGCGCGGTGATCGTCGCCGGGTCGGTCGCGAGCGCGGTTCCCGTCGGCAGGAGGTCGGCGATCACGACGTCGGCCACCGGCTGCCCCGGGGTGAACAGGGTCGCCGTGAGCTGCACGCGGGCCTGCGTGCCCGTCGCCGCTCCGACATCCGTCATGCTCTTGGCGAGCCCGAGCTGCGGGGCGTTGAGGATGAAGATGTCGGCCGTGCCCGATGTCGCCGCCGTGGTCGGCGTGACGTCGGCGCCGAGGAACCACTCGGCGGTCGCGCGGTTCTGCAGCGTCTGCCCGTCCTGGGTCGAGGCGTCGGCGTACCCGTAGACGCGGATGTCGTCCGCGCGTCGACTCTCCTGGCTCACGTCGCGCGGGATGACGATCTCCGCGACCCGTCCGAGGTCGGCGGTCGGCACGACGAAGCCCTGCCAGCCGCTTCCGGAGGTCTCGAAGACGAGGTCGTGCGTGACGCCGTCGACGTCGACGTACTGCGGGGCGTAGCCGCCCGCGGGGGCGGCGCCCGAGTACTCCAGCCGCACGCCGAGCACGTGAAACGCCGGCGCGGCGCAGACTCCCGCGCTCTGGGTGTAGACGCCGCTCGGCGACAGGTCGGCGAGGCAGGGCACCTTGTCGTGGATCTCGTACTGGAACGACTCGTACTGGATGCGGGGGCTGATCGAGTAGGTCGCGGGCGCGGCGTCGAGCACGGAGGCCGGCCGGCCGGTGTTGTCGCCGTTGGGCAGCCAGCGGCCCGGATAGGTGGCGCGTCGGTCGGGGTTGCCCGCCGTCGCCCGGTTGAGCGGCGCCGACGACGACTTGCCGAGCGAGTGCGTGCCGGGGATCTCGGGGTCGCCGTCCGCGAGCACGACGACGGTGCGCGTGCCGGTGCCGGTCGCGGCGTCGCCGCCGCCGAGCGGCGTCGCGGTCGCCGTCACGGTGTTCGGAACGTTCTCGTACGGCGCGAAGTCGGACCCGTCGGCACCGACCGTGCCCACCTCGGCGACGACCGTGATCGTATCGGGGGCCGCGGTCGGCGCGACGCCGCCGCAGGCCACCGGGACGCTCGCGGCGTCGGGGTAGACCCACTGCAGCTCGCCCGTGACGGGATCCTGCGACGTCGGCGCGGGTGAGGCCGAGACGAAGGTCAGGCCGGCGGGCAGCGTGTCGCTGATCGTCATGTCTGCGGCGTACACCGACCCGACGGGCTTGCTGGCCGGGCAGGTCGCCCGCAGCGTGTAGGTGATCGACTCGCCGGCTTCGTAGAACGTGCGGTCGCTCGTCTTCGCGACGCTCAACGGCACCGACGCGGTCGCGGTGCCGACCGCCGGGGCGGGGGCGACCGTGTCGGTCATGTCGGGATCGGTGCTCGACACGGAGGGCAGCAGGCTCCACGACGTGCCGTGCGGTGTGACGAGGTTCGGCGGCGTCACGGAGAGCACGATGCTCTGCGAGCTGCCCGCCGGGATCGCGTCGGCGAGCACCGCGACGAGGGTGCGCTCGACGGGGTCGATCTGCCACGACTGGATGAACCCGGCCGGCCCACCCTCGAGGTCGAAGCCCCATCCGGTCATGTCGACGTCGGAGTCGAGGGGGACGGTGAGCACCGCGTCGTCGCAGGTCGGGGCGTTCGTACCCGCGCAGGCGAGGTTGATCTGGTAGGTGAACGTCGAGCCGGACGGCTGGGTCGTCGCGTTCGTGGCCTGGATGCTGAGGCCGACGGCGACCGCCTGGGCGGAGGCCGCGCCTCCGAGCGCGAGGCCGAGGCCGAGACCCACGGATGCGACGACGGCGACGAGTCGCCGCAGCGCCGGTCGGAGGCGGTTCCCGGGCCGCGTGGAGCGGCGGGTGCGGTGATGCATGGTGAGAGATCCCCTTTGTGTGGCGTCGGGGCGCAGCGAGGCCCCACGTACTCACACGTCGCATCGGGCGGGATCGTGACGCGAGAATCCGACATAGGCTGAAGATTCCTCCTCTGCGAACTTTGCGCGCGAACTCCGTCACGATCGCGTCCGCGCGGGAGTGTTACTTGTTAAGACGACCGGTATGACGCGCGACGACCTCGAGATTGCGGGCCCGACCGACGAGGCTCTGGCCGCGTCGGCCCGCGCCGGTGACCCCGCGGCGTTCGCCGAGCTCTGGCGGCGCCACTCCGGCGCGGGGGCCGTCGCGGCCCGCCAATTCGCGCACATCGCGGATGCCGACGACCTGCTATCCGAGGCGTCGACCCGCATCTTCGCCGCGATGCGTCGCGGCGGCGGGCCGCACGGGGCGTTCCGTCCCTACCTCTACCGCGCCATCCGCAACGTCGCCCTCGACTGGCGTCGGCCGGCATCCGTGCCGCTGGAGGACGCCCCCGAAGACGAGCTCGCGCTCCCCGGTCCGGAGCTCGCGGCGGTCGAGCGCACGATCGGGTTCACGGCGTTCCGGTCGCTGCCCGAGCGGTGGCAGTCGGTGCTCTGGTATCTGGATGTCGAAGGCATGGAGCCCGCGCAGGCGGCGCCGCTCCTCGGGCTGTCGCCCAACGCCACGTCGGCGCTCGCCGTGCGTGCGCGGGAGGGGTTGAAGAAGGCGTGGCTGCAGGCGCACGTCAACGAGAACGCGGTGCCCGAGGGATGCCGGTGGACGACGACGCGCATGGGGGCGTTCGCCCGGGGCGCCCTCTCCCGCCGCGGACGGGAGCGCTTCGAAGCGCATCTGGAGACCTGCGAGCGCTGCTCGACCCTGCTGCTCGAGGTGCAGGATGCCGGCGGGCGGCTCGCCGCGATCCTCCTGCCGGTGCTGCTCGGGGGCGCGGCGGCGGCGATCCTCGCCCGTCGCGACGCCCGCACGGAGGGCGGCGCCGTCGCGAGCAGCGGAGTCGCGGGGAGCATCGTCGCCGTGTCCGTCGCGGTGCTCGTCTCCGCGCTCGTGGTGGGCGGGGTCGCGCTCGCGATGTCGTCGACGGGGCAGGCCGACGTCGAGCCGCCGTCGGCCGTGCCTCCCACGACGCCCTCCGCGCCGCCCGAGCCCGACCCGACCCCGACGCCCACCTCGGAACCCACCCCGATCGCGGAGGACCCGCCGACCCTCCCCCGGGCGGAGCCGCCGCCCGCGCCGCCGCCCGTCGTGCCCGAGAGCCCTCCCCCCGTGCCGCCGACGGCGCCCTCCGCCCCGGTCGTGGACTTCGACCCGGCGACCGGCCTGCTCGCGGCGACGGGCACGGGTGACACCCCGGGAGCCATCATCGAACTGTGGGGCACGACGACCTCCCTCGTGACGGGCGTCACGTCGGCGCCGGTGCTCCTGGCGTCGACGGTGGTCGCGCCGGACGGCACCTGGACGACCCCGGATGCCGGCGGGCTGACCCCGGTCAACGTGACGGTGACGGTGCGCCAGGTGCGCGACGGTCTCGCCTCCGATGCGGTGGAACTCGTCGCGGATGCGATCTTCGGCGTCGAGACGGTCTCCCCGGCGGCGACCGTCGTGGGCGGCGACGCGAGCTGGGAGCTGTTCGGCTGGCCCGGCGCGGCATGGGAGGTGCACGACAGCGTCGGCTCGACCGTCGCGAGCGGGGTCTTCGACGCCGCCGGCACCGCGACGGCGACGGTGCCGCTGCCCGGCGTGCCGAGCGGGACGGTGCTCTCCTACGACTACGGATACGTGCAGGACGGCTTCCTCCTCGCGTCGAGTCCCGGACTCACCGCGACCGCGGTGTGAGGGAGGCATCCGCCACGCCGGTCGGTGCCGAATACCCCGCATGAAGGTCGGCCGCGTCGCGCTGCTCGCGCTCGGAGCGGTGCTGCTGACCGCGTGCACCGCGCCGGCGGGGCCGTCGCCGGCTCCGGGGGGAGATCTCGGCCCGGAGGCCCCGCTGGCGGCGTTCTACGGCGACTCGTACACCCTCGGCACGGGCGCGACCGACCCCGCGAACCGCTGGTCGAGCATCATCTGCGCCGACCGCGGGTGGCGCGAATTCAACCCGAGCGTCAACGGACTCGGCTTCGTCAACAACCGCTCCGCCGCCTCCGACCTCCCGGCGCTCATCGTCGAGCAGCGACCCGACCTCGTGGTCGTCACGATGGGACTCAACGACAACTTCTCGTACGCACGGGGCGCCGACCGCATCCGTCAGGCGATCGACGACGACCTCGACCGCCTCGCGCGGGAGCTGCCCGACGCGCGGATCGTCGTCGTCGAACCCTTCTGGTACACCGACGAGAGACCCGAGTCGGTCGAGCTCATCATCGGCTGGGTGCGTGACGCCGCCGAGCGCATCGGCGCCGACTGGGTGCCCGGGGCGTCGCGCTGGCTCGAGGGGCATCCCGAGTGGATGGCCGCCGACGGTCTGCACCCGAACGACGATGGGTACGCCGAGCTGGCGCAGCGCATGGATGCCGAACTCGCCCGGCTGGGGCTGTAGCCGCCCGGCGGCGGCGGCGCGCGGCGTCTCGTAGACTCGGGGGGTGACTGAACCCCTCGACGTCGCCCTCATCGGCGGCGGGGTCATGAGCGCCACCCTCGGTACCCTGCTCTCCCGGCTCGAACCCACCTGGAAGATCGCGATCTTCGAGTCGCTCGGCGACGTCGCGCGCGAGTCGTCCGACCCGTGGAACAACGCCGGAACCGGCCACGCCGCGCTGTGCGAGCTCAACTACACGCCCGAGAAGCCCGACGGCTCGATCGACATCACCAACGCGGTGAAGGTCAACGAGCAGTTCCAGGTCTCGCGGCAGTTCTGGGCGTACCTCGTGGGCTCGGGCTTCCTCCCCGAGCCGACGAGCTTCATCCACCCCGTGCCGCACATGAGCTTCGTGTGGGGAGCCGAGAACGTCGCGTTCCTCAAGAAGCGCTACGACGCCCTCAAGGACCACCCGCTGTTCGCCGGGCTGGAGTACAGCGAGGATGCCGCCGTCATCCGTTCGTGGGCCCCGCTGCTCATCCCCGGCCGGCGCAAGGATCAGCCCATCGCGGCCACCCGCATCGTGTCGGGCACCGACGTCGACTTCGGCTCGCTCACCCACCTCCTCGTCGACGGCCTCGTCGCCGACGGGGCACGGCTGCTGCTCAACCACCGCGTCACGGGGCTCAAGCGCTCGAAGCGCACCGGGCTCTGGACGCTGCGGGTGAAGCACGACGTCGGGTCGACGCCGCGCGAGTTCTCGGCCCGGTTCGTGTTCGTCGGCGCCGGCGGGGCCGCGCTCAACCTGCTGCAGCGCTCCGGCATCCGCGAGATCCGCGGTTACGGCGGATTCCCGATCAGCGGACAGTTCCTGCACACCGACGACCCCGAGCTCGTGAAGCGACACGCGGCGAAGGTGTACGGCAAGGCGAGCGTCGGTGCGCCCCCGATGTCGGTGCCGCACCTCGACACGCGCGTCATCGGCGGTCAGGCGAGCCTGCTGTTCGGGCCGTACGCGGGGTTCTCGACGAAGTACCTCAAGACCGGGTCCTACCTCGACCTGTTCGCGGCGCTGCGCTGGCACAACCTCGGCACGTTCATCGGCGCGGGGCTCAAGAACCTGTCGCTCGTGACCTACCTCATCCGCGAGGTGCTCGCGACCCGGCGGCGCAAGATCCGCGCGCTGCAGGAGTTCGCGCCGAACGCCGACGGCGCGCAGTGGCGGCTGCTCACGGCGGGTCAGCGCGTGCAGATCATGAAGCGCGGCGCGGACGGCAAGGCCGTCATCCAGTTCGGCACCGAGGTCGTCGCCGGCGCCGACGGCACGATCGCGGGGCTGCTCGGGGCCTCGCCGGGCGCGTCGACCGCCGTGCCGATCATGCTCGACGTGATCGCGAAGTGTTTCCCCGACCGGCTCGACGCCTGGCGACCGCGCCTCACCGAGATGGTGCCGTCGTACGGGGGCACGCTCTCCGAGAACGAGAAGGCCGCCGAGCAGACGCTCGCCCGCACGGCCGCGACCCTGGGGCTGCGCGGCTGAGGGTTGCCCGTCGTTCGAAGATGTGTTCGAATGACGGGATGCGGTGGAGCGGACAGCGGGTCGGCGCCGAGACCGCGGGCGCGCTTCCCGGTCTCGGCACCCTGAGCGGTCTCGTGCGCTCGGTGCAGACGCCGGAGTTCGCAGGCATCACCTTCCACGAGGTGCTCGCCAAGTCGGCGCTCAACCACGTGCCCGGAGCCTCGAGCGCGCTGCCGTTCGCCTGGACGATCAACCCCTATCGCGGCTGCAGCCACGCGTGCGTCATGTGCTTCGCCCGCAACACGCACACCTACCTCGACTTCGACGCGGGGCGCGACTTCGACTCCGAGATCGTCGTCAAGGTCAACGTCGCCGACGTGCTCGCGAAGGAGCTCGCCCGACCGTCGTGGCAGCGGCATCCCGTCGCCCTCGGCACCAACACCGACCCCTACCAGCGGGCGGAGGGGCGCTACCGCCTCATGCCCGGCATCATCGCCGCGCTCGCCGCCTCGCAGACGCCGTTCAGCATCCTCACCAAGGGCACCCTGCTGCGGCGCGACATCCCGCTGCTCCAGGCCGCCGCCGAGCGGGTGCCCGTCGAACTCGCGATGACGATCGACATCTTCGACGGCCCACTGCGCGAGTCGGTCGAGCCGGGCGCGCCCACCACGGAGGCGCGCCTCGCGACCGTGCGGGCGCTGCGCGATGCCGGGCTGCCGTGCAGCGTCTTCCTCATGCCCGTGTTCCCGTACCTCACCGACTCCGTCGACCACCTCGATCGGGCGCTCGCCGCGATCGCGGACGCGGGCGCGGAGTCGGTCGCGTACTCGGCGCTGCACCTGCGCACGGGTGCCCGCGAGTGGTTCTTCGCGTGGCTGCGGCGCGAGCGTCCCGACCTCGTCGAGCGCTATACGCGGCTCTATCCGGGGTCGCAGGCCTACGCCCCGGTCGACTACCGGAAGTGGCTCGCCGGCCGGGTGCGGCCGCTGCTGCGCAAGCACGGGCTCGTGCGTCCGCCGCGCATCGACCCGGCGACGGGGTCGCCGCTTCCGCGCGTGATCGGGCGCACGCGCGCGCGGCGATCCGTCGGTGACCGGATGCTCGCCCAGGAGCTTCCGGCGGCTGCGGCGGCCGGACTGCAGCCGACACTGTTCTGAGTTCGAGACGATCGGGGTACATCAGACATAGGGTGGATTCGTGAGTACTCTCGAGCACCGACTGCCCGGGCTGAGCGCCCCCGGAGCCGGTGGCGGGGCCGCCCGGGGGACGGCGCCCGTGCGGCTCGCCATCCTCGACGACCACGAGGTGCTGCTCGACAGCCTGAGCAGTTGGATCGCGGCGAACGCCTCCGACTTCGAGGTCGTGCTCATGGCGCCCACGTGGCTGCAGCTCGTGCACAGCCCCGCGTTCCCCACCGACCTCGTCTTCATCGACTTCCAGCTCAAGGAGCCGGTGTCGATCGAGGCGCGCGTGCGCACGTGCCGCGCGGCCGGGGCGAAGGTCATCGTGCTGTCGAGCGTCGACACCCGCGAGGCGCGCGAGCGCGCCCTCGCCGCGGGAGCCGCGGCGTTCCTGTCGAAGTCGCTCACGATGGCGGCCGTGATGGAGACCGCGCGACGTGTCATGGGCATCCAGAGCGACCCGAACGCGCGCGTCTGGCGCCCCGCCGCCGGTACGGCGCCGCAGAACCGCCCGAAGCTGAGCCCCGGCGAGGCCGAGGCGCTGCGCCTCTATGTCACCGGCTACAGCACGAGCGAGGTCGCGGCGCAGATGAACGTGCAATATGAGACCGCGAAGACCTATCTGCGTCGTGTGCGCGAGAAGTATGCGCGCGTGGACCGGCCGGCGAGCAAGAAGGCGGATCTCATCCGCCGTGCCGCCGAAGACGGTTATCTCGAATAGCCTGAACCGCGATGGCGAAACTCTATTTCCGCTACGGGGCGATGAACTCGGGCAAGAGCACGGCTCTGCTGCAGGCGGCGTACAACTACGAGGAGCGCGGGCAGCGCGTGCTGCTCGCGAAGCCTGCGATCGATTCCAAGGGCGAGGCGGCCATCGTGTCGCGGCTCGGGGTCACGCGACCGGTCGACTTCACGATCGCGGCGGGGGAGGACGTGCTCGCCGCGTTCATGCGCCACCGTGAGCGCGTGATCCGCGAGACGGGGGCGGATGTCGCGTGCCTCCTGCTCGACGAGGTGCAGTTCCTCGACGAGGGTCAGGTCGACGACCTGCTACGCATCGCGATCGACGAAGACGTGCCGGTGCTCGCCTACGGCATCCGCACCGACTTCCAGACCGTCGCGTTCCCCGGAAGCCGTCGGCTGCTCGAGATCGCCCACTCGCTGGAGGAGCTGAAGACGATCTGCCGGTGCGGGCGCAAGGCGATCTTCAACGCCCGCACCGTCGACGGCGCCTTCGTGTTCGACGGCGCCCAGGTGGCCATCGACGCCACGAGCGGGCAGCAGGGCGATGTCGGCTACGAGTCGCTGTGCGGCGCGTGCTACCTGGAGGAGTCGGGCGGCGTGCTCAACCGCGGCTGGAAGCCGCGTCTCGACTTCAGCTACGACTCGGGTCCCGACGCCGACTTCGCCTAGTGCGACCGGTCGTAGGCCTCGCGCACCTCGGCCGAGATGCGGCCGCGGTCGCCGACCGAGTAGCCGTTCGACTGCGCCCACGAGCGGATCGCGGCGAGGTCGCCGCCCGACCGCGATGCGCGGCGAGAGCCCGACGTCGAACGACCGCTTCCGGCGACGGAGCGACCGGCCGAGATGAACGGCGCGAGCGCGTCACGCAGACGTGCGGCGTTGGCGTCGGACAGATCGATCT
This sequence comes from uncultured Microbacteriaceae bacterium, assembly GCA_946481135.1. The sequence goes on along the minus strand of CAMLMQ010000010.1, from coordinate 18,695 downwards.
CGTAGTTGCGGCCCTCGAGCGAGAACCGGATGGTGCTGCCGCTGCCGTCGTCGAGAACGGTGCCGTCGAGGTCGTCGACGAGTTGCGTGATCTGCTTCTTCATGGTGCGATTCCCCGTTTATCGGTGTTCCCGATCCCGGTCCGATATTAGTCGCATCCGAACAGCGACGGAAACATTGTCGGAAAAGGCCGGGGATAACTCCTCGAGAAAAGACGAGAGGGCCGCTCGAAAGCGACCCTCTGCCGGATGTCGGGGTAACAGGATTTGAACCTGCGGCCTCGTCGTCCCGAACGACGCGCGCTACCAAACTGCGCCATACCCCGTTGCCCGCATGCTGCGGCAACCTGTCAAGGATAGCCGACCGGAACGAGTGTGAGCACCACCGCTTCGGGCGGGCACGCGAACCGAACCGGGGCGTAGATCGACGTGCCGAGGCCGGCGGAGACGTTGAGCAGCGCCGAGCGTCGGGCGCCGCGCCAGACCGAGAGGCCCTGCGCCTGCGACCGGGGGATGTCGCAGTTCGCGACGAGCGCCGGCAGTCCCGGGATGCGCACCTGCCCGCCGTGGGTGTGGCCCGCGAGCACGAGGTCGGCCCCCTGGGTGGTGAGGGCGTCGAGCACGCGCCGGTAGGGGGCATGGGTGACGCCGAGTCGGAGCGTCGTCCCCTCGCCGGCTTCCCATTCGACGTTCTCGCGCAGCCGCTCGAGCGCCGTCGGCAGCTCGTCGAGGCGGTCCCAGCCGCGGTGCGCGTCGGCGGTGCCGAAGAGTTCGACGCGATGCCCGCGCAGCTCCAGCGCCCGCGCGGCGTTGTTCAGGTCGAGCCAGCCGAGTTCGTCGCCGAGGTACCGGTCGAGGGCGTCGGTGTCGAGCGCGACGCCCTTCTTGTGCGACCGTGACGGCCCCGCGAAGTACGCGAACGGGTTCTTGAACGTCGGCCCGACGTAGTCGTTCGAGCCGTGCACGAAGACGCCCGGGATGCCGCGGAACGCGTCGTACGCGCGGCGGACCCCCGCGAGTCCCTCCTCGTGTCCGAGCGTGTCGCCGGTCTCGACGATCAGGTCGGGCTCGTAGCGTGCGAGCGTGCGCACGAAGCTCTGCTTGCGTCGCTGCCACGGCGCCATGTGGAGGTCGCTCAGGTGCAGGATCGTGAGCGGCCGGGCGCCCGGCTCGAGGATGGGCAGAACCTCTTCGCGCACGGTGAAGCGTGTGCGCTCGACGAAGACCCCCCACGTGAGCGCCCCGAGCGCGCCGGCGGTCGCCGCTCCGAGAGCGACGGCCGCCGCGCGCGACGGGGTTCCCGAAGCCACTACGGGCCGCAGATCGGGCCGCCGTAGTACCTGATGGTCACGGTCGTGTTCGCGGGGTTGCGCATCGTGCCGGCCGCCGGATCCTGCGACGTCACCGAGTTCATCGCCGGTGGTGTCGTCGGATTGTCGAGGTCGGCATCCGTCACGCACTGCTCGTCGACGTCATAGCCGGCATCCTCCAGCTCGTCTCGGGCGTCGTTGCGCTGCTGCCCGGTGACATCGGGCACGGGCTGGGCGAGGCCGTTGCTCGTGAACACCCGCACCGTCGTGCCGCGCGGAACGGCGGTGCCCACCGCGGGGTCGGTCGACGCGACCGTGCCGGCGGGCAGGTCGGAGTCGACGTCGCCGCCGTGCTCGAAGTTGAGTTCGGCCAGCTCGATCGCCGTCTTCGCGCCCTCGAGCGAGCCGCCGACGACGTTCGGCACCTCGACCGGCGTGCCGGTGAGGAGGGCCGGGTCGGGCCCGGGGAACGCCGCACCGCCGTAGACGGCGTTGACGGCCTGCGCGATCGGCTTGAAGATGCGGTGACGCAGGAGGCCGCCGCTCGTGCCGTTGACGCGGATGTTGCGCATGGCCTGCTCGCCCTCCACGTTGCCGACCCAGACCGCGGTCGCCACGCTCGTCGACGAGCCGACCATCCAGGTGTGCACCGAGCCGTTCGTCGTACCCGTCTTGCCGATGTAGGGCGTGCCGTCGTTCGGGTTCGACGCCGAACCGGTCGCCCGCATCGTGGACTCCATGGCGTACGCCGCGGTGTTCGCGACGCTCGGCGAGACGGCCGACTGGCCGCACTTGGCATCCTGCCCCGGCAGTCGATACTCGGCGGTGGTCGGGGTGTTGAGGCGGTAGACCGCGTCGATCATGATCGGCTCGCAGAACACGCCCTGGTTGGCGATCGCCGCGTAGGCCGCCGCCTGCTGGAGCGGCGCGATGCTGTTCTCGCATCCACCGAGGGAGCACGACGGACGCGTCACGAGGTCGGAGCCGTCGCCGTTGTGCACGCCGATCGAGCTCGCGAGCTTCGCGATGTCGCACTGGTCGACGGCCTTCGCCATCTGGATGAACACCGAGTTGACCGACGCACCGGTTCCGCGGACGACCGTCCACGATCCCTGCTCGTTCGAGTCGTTGCGGAAGTCGTACTTGCCGCCCCACGGCTGCGAGACGGGGTTGCCCGAGGCTTCGAGACGCGGCGATCCGTCGGCCATGAGAGGCGGCGGGCACGTGTCGAGGAACTCGGCCTGGTTCACCTCGCGGATGCTCGCGTTGAACGACTCGCCCACGCCGCGGCCCGCGTTGAGGAACGCGAGCAGCACGTACGGCTTGTACGTCGATCCGGGCTGGAACCCGATCGAGCCGCCATGCTCCTTGTCGACCGCGTAGTTGACCGCGGAGCGCGTGATGTCGGCCGCGAGCGCGTCGGGGTCGTTGTCGAAGGTCTTGTTCTGCGCCATCGACAGGATGCGCCCGGTGTTCACCTGCACGCTCGTCGCGGCGGCGCCGAGCTGGAAGCGCGTCTCGTCGTACGGCGCCCAGGCGGCGACGTTCTGGATGGCGGCATCCTGCAGGCGCGAGTCGATCGTCAGGATGATGCGGTAGCCGCCGCGGTCCCAGTTGGCCTTGCGCTCCTCCTCGGTCGAGCCGAGGGCCGAGAGCTCGCCGCGCACGCGGTAGGCGTAGTCGCAGACGAAGCCGTAGCCCGGCAGTGCGTTGCGGCAGCCGACGGTCGCCGACGACGGGGTCACGAACGCGTCGTCGACGGGGGTCGCGATGGCTTCGTCGCGCTCCGCCTTCGTGATGCACCCCTCGGAGTACATCCAGCCGAGGATGACGTCACGCCGCTCCTGGTTCGCGGGGTAGTGCTCGGGGTCGCTCAGGTCGCGCAGGTTCGGGTACTGCACGATCGCGATGAGGCTCGCGGCCTGCGCGATCGTGACGTCGGCGGCCGTCGTGTTGAAGTACTCCTTCGCCGCCGCCTGCACCCCGTAGGTGTTGCCGCCGAAACCGGCGATGTTGAGGTACCCGGCGAGGATCTCGTCCTTCGTGTAGTTCTTCTCGAGCCCGATCGCGAGCTTCATCTCCTTGATCTTGCGATCGAGGGTCGGGTCGAGGGCGTCGCGGATCGCCTGCTTACGCTCCTCCTCGGTGAGCGTCTCGTCGTTGAGAGCCTGCTGCTGGAGGATGTTGCGCACCGTCTGCATCGTGAGCGTCGATGCGCCTCCCGCGCCGTCGTCGCCGGTCACCTGACCCACCGCGGCGCGGATGAGAGACGGCATGTCCACGCCGCCGTGGTCGTAGAACCGGCGGTCCTCGCCCGCGACCGCCGCGCACTCGAGGTAGTCGCTGATCTCGTCGAGCCCGACCTCTTCGCGGTTCTGCTTGTAGAGAGTCGCGACGTCGATGTAGGCGTCGGCCGCGTTCTCGTCGGGCTGGTTGACGTTGCGGATCGCGATCGTGTTCTGCTGGCTGCCGGAGTCGAGCTGGATGTACTCGGGCAGGGCGTTGAAGATGCCGACCGTGCTGTTGGCGGTGACGCCGGTCACGGCGATGGCCGGGGCGACCATGACGGTCACGAGAACACCGGCGAGAGCGCTGAAGCCGAGGGTTCCGGCGATGGCCGTGAACAGACTGGTGGCCGTCGATTTGGGGGCGGGCATAGGGTTAGGGTACGCGACGGCCCTCGCTGTGAACCTGAATGGATGCCTTGGAATGCCCACCTGGGAATACGTCACGACGCCGCTTCTGATCCACAACACGACCGCGATCCTCAACAACTGGGGAAGCCAGGGATGGGAGCTCGTTCAGATCGTCACGGGTCCCGAGGGCGGGCTCGTCGCCTACCTCAAGCGCCCGCTCGAGGCCGGCGAATGAGCGTCGCCGACCGCCTCGCCGAGCTCGGGCTGACCCTTCCCCCGGTCGCGGCGCCGGTCGCCGCCTACGTGCCCGCGGTCGTCACGGGCAACCTCGTCTTCACCGCCGGGCAGCTGCCGTTCGTCGACGGCGCCCTGCTCGCGACCGGCAAGGTCGGCGCGGAGGTCAGCGCCGAGGAGGGCGCGCGCCTGGCGCGCCAGTGCGCGCTCAACGCCCTCGCCGCCGCCGACTCCGCGATCGGGTCGCTCGACCGGGTGACCCGCGTCGTGAAGGCCGTCGTCTTCGTCAACTCGGCCCCGGGCTTCACGGGGGCCCCGACGGTCGCCAACGGCGGGTCGGAGCTCCTCGGCGAGATCTTCGGCGAGGCCGGCAGGCACGCCCGCAGCGCCGTCGGCGTCGCCGAGCTGCCGCTCGACTCGCCGGTCGAGCTCGAGCTCATCCTCGAATTCGCATGAGTAGAGAGGGAGGCGCTTTCGCACCTCCCGGGCTAGGGTGGCCAGGGTCGACCTTCGTCTCGCAACAGTCGGTGCATCCCAATGCTGCGGGCAATCTGATGTACCGAGACGCATTGGAGGATGCGCTTGACGGCGTCTATCCGTAAGCGTCCGGTAGCGAGCTCGGGCATCAAGGTTGCGTTCGCCGTGGCGGCGGTGCTCGCGATCGGTGGCTGCGTCCCCGCGAGCGAACTGCGCGCTCAGGAGCGCGTACGTAGCGAGGTCGACGAGATGGTTGATCGAGCGCGCGAGGACGTACTCCGCTTCGACGAGGGCGACTTCCCAGCCTTCATCCGCGACGGAGGCCTTCGTGTCGGACGGTCTTTCGTAGGCATGAGCGACGACGAGATCGCCATGCAATTGATTGAGGGAGGCGACGGGGGCGTGACCGTCTTGCTCGATGCTTCCGCGACCGCCGACGTCGGGTCCTTGACCTTCGTGAGTTTGGGGTCAGGCGAAAGCGGGGGAGGCATGTCCTACGACCAATCGCATCTATACCTCTGCTGGTCGATCGAAGTCGACCTCGACGCACTCACGGTGTCCGACCCAGAGAATGCCGAGTGTTCCCCTGGGGTTGTTCGTTACGTGGGGGGCGCCGACCTCGTCACGATCTAGGGCATGACTTCCGGTCGATCCGGTTCGCACGACCGTGACGGCGTCGAGTTCGACGCGACGCTCACAGAGGCACGGGCGCGATCCTCGCCGCGGAAAGCTGGAGGAAGCGGTGCAGGCGGCGAAGCCTGCACCGCGCCCCTCAGTCCTCCGAGCGGTCGGCCTGGTAGCGGTCGGAGATCGCCTGCATGACGGACGTGTCGGCGAGCGTCGTCGTGTCACCGATGTCCCGGCCCTCGGCGACGTCCTGCAGCAGGCGCCGCATGATCTTGCCCGACCGGGTCTTCGGCAGTTCGGTGACGAGGTGCAGCTCGCGCGGGCGGGCGATCGCGCCGATCGAGGTGGCGACGTGCGCGCGCAGCACGGTGGCGGCATCCTCGAGGTCGGCGAAGCGCGACTTGAGGATGACGAACGCGACGACCGCCTGCCCCGTGGTCTCGTCGGACGCGCCGACGACCGCCGCCTCGGCGACCGCCTCGTGGCCGACGAGCGCCGACTCGATCTCGGCGGTCGAGAGGCGGTGCCCCGAGACGTTCATGACGTCGTCGACGCGGCCGAGCAACCAGAGGTCGCCGTCGTCATCCAGCCGGGCGCCGTCGCCGGCGAAGTATTTGTCGCCGAACTTCTCCCAGTACGTGGAGCGGTAGCGGTCCATGTCGCCCCAGATGCCGCGCAGCATGCTCGGCCACGGCTCGGTGATGACGAGCAGGCCGCCCGAGCCGTGCCCGACCGCGGTGCCGTCGTCGTCGAGCACGTCGATCGAGATGCCGGGCACGGGCACCTGCGCCGACCCGGGCTTGAGCGACGTGATGCCGGGCAGCGCGCTCACCATGATGGCGCCGGTCTCGGTCTGCCACCACGTGTCGACGATGGGGGCCTTCCCGCCGCCGATGACGTCGCGGTACCAGATCCACGCCTCGGGGTTGATCGGCTCGCCCACCGAGCCGAGCACCCGGATCGACGACAGGTCGAACTTCGCGGGGATGTCGCGCCCGAGCTTCATGAACGAGCGGATCGCGGTCGGCGCCGTGTAGAAGATGCTCACCTTGTACTTCTCGATGAGCTCCCACCAGCGGCCGGGGTGCGGGGTGTCGGGCGTTCCCTCGTACATGACCGACGTCGTGCCGTTCGCGAGCGGGCCGTAGACGACGTAGGTGTGGCCGGTGATCCAGCCGACGTCGGCGGTGCACCAGTAGACATCCGTCTCGGGGTGCAGGTCGAACACGTTGGCGTGCGTGAACGCCGCCTGCGTGAGGTAGCCGCCGGAGGTGTGCAGGATGCCCTTCGGCTTTCCGGTCGTGCCGGAGGTGTAGAGGATGAAGAGCGGGTTCTCGGCGTCGAACGCCTCGGCTTCGTGCTCGTCGCTCGAGGTGTCCACGACCTCGTGCCACCACACGTCGCGGGGGTTCCACTCGACGTCGTCGCCGGTGCGCTTGACGACGAGCACGTGCTCGACGCTCTCCGCGCCCTCGACCGCGGCATCCACGGTGGGCTTGAGCGGAAACGCCTTGCCCTTGCGGTAGCCCCCGTCGGCCGTGATGACGAGCTTCGCCTGGGCGTCGTCGATGCGGGCGCGCAGCGACTCGGCGCTGAAGCCGCCGAACACGACCGAGTGGATCGCGCCGAGTCGCACGACCGCGAGCATCGCGATGACGGCCTCGGGGATGTTGGGGAGGTAGATCGCGACGCGATCGCCGCGTCCGATGCCGAGGGCGGCGAGCGCGTTCGCGGCCTTCTTCACCTCGGTCGTCAGTTCGGCGTAGGTGATCGTGCGGGTGTCGCCGGGCTCGCCCTCCCAGTGGTAGGCGACCCGGTCGCCGCGGCCTTCGAGCACGTGCCGGTCGAGGCAGTTGTAGGCGACGTTGAGCTTGCCGTCGGCGAACCACTTCGCGACGGGTGCCTCCGACCAGTCGAGCACCGTGCTGAACGGCTCGTGCCAGTGCAGGCGCTCGCGCGCCTGCTCGGCCCAGAAGGCGATGCGGTCGGCGGTGGCCCGGTCGTAGAGCGCGGGCTGCGCCACGGCGGTGGACGCGAACTCGGGGCTCGGCGGGAACCGGCGCTCCTCGTGGAGCAGGTTGTCGATGGAGTTCATGCGGAGGTCTTCCTCGTCGTGTGGACCGGCCGGGCGGCGATGCCGGGGGTCCCCGAGGCGGGGTTCCTGGCTCGATCCTAACGTCCTCGTCCGCAGCGTGGTCGCACGTTTCGGGGTGTGACGGGCATGTGGGAACGTGCCCCGGAAAGGGGGTGAGCAGGGTCTTGCGCTCGCTCCCCGGGGCACTTCGAAATCCCCGTTGCGGTGTCCTCCATTTGGAGTACACTCGTGCTCATCCGAGCGCAATTCTCGGCTTGCGGTGTGCGCGATTCCCCCCAATCCACCACCGCTGTGGCGGCGCCTGTTCCCCCCAATGGGCGCCGCCCCTCTCTCTTTAAGCGCCGGCCCGTGTCTCCTGGAGCGCCCGCTCGTGGCCCCGATCGTCCGGGCGCGGCACGGGGTACGTCCGCTCGACGGCTGCGGGGCGATCGTTCCGCGGCCGGGGTACATGTCCTCCCCCGACACGACCGCGGACGGCCGTCCACCGAGCGGTGGCTCCCATCCCCGGGGGCGGCTTCATCCGGCGACGCTGACGGGATGGCGGGGTTCGTGGCGCGGGCATCCGGTGCCGGTCGGGGCGTGCCGCTCGGCGCATTCGGGATGCTCGCTCCGCTCGTCGCCGAGTCGGGCGTGACCGATGTGTTCGTCAACGGCGACGGGTCGGTGCGCGTCGACCGCGGAGCCGGAGCGGTCGCGGTCGAGGGGATGCGGCTGCCCGCCGCCGCGGCACGTGAGCTCGCGGTGCGCCTCATCGGCCTGGGCGGCCGACACGTCGACGAAGCGACCCCCTGTGTCGATGTACGACTCGGCGACGGGGTGCGGGTGCACGCGGTGCTGCCGCCGGTGTCGACGGGCGGAGCTCTCCTCTCCCTCCGGCTGCCCTCCCCGGTGCGCCCCGCACTCGACGACCTCGAGGTCGGCGGCTTCTTCGAGAGGGTGCCGCGCGCCGGCATCCTCTCCCTTGTCGAGCGGCGCGCGAACCTCCTCGTGACGGGGGCGGGCGGCAGCGGCAAGACGACCTTTCTCGCGGCGTTGCTCGCCTCAGCTCCCGCCTCGGAGCGCATCGTCGTGCTCGAAGACGTCGCCGAGCTGCGCATCGACCATCCCCACGTCGTGACCTTGGAAGCCCGCCAAGCCAATCTCGAGGGCGCGGGTGGGGTCGGGCTCGACCGCCTCGTACGCGAAGCGCTGCGGATGAGGCCCGACCGGCTCGTCGTCGGCGAGTGCCGCGGTGCCGAACTGCGTGAGCTGCTCGCGGCGCTCAACACGGGGCACGACGGCGGGGCCGGCACGCTGCACGCGAACTCGCTCGCCGACGTGCCCGCGCGCCTGGAGGCGCTCGGCGCGCTCGCGGGCATGGCGCCGGATGCCGTCGCGCGTCAGGCCGTGAGTGCGCTCGACGCCGTGCTCCACCTGGAGCGCACGGCGGAAGGGCGTCGCCTCGCCGCGGTCGGAACCCTGGCGCTCGATCGCCGCGGACGGCTGGAGGTGCGCACATGACCCCAGCTGCCGCCGTGCTGCGCCTCGCGGTGCTGCTCGAGGCGGGGCTTCCGCCGCTCGCGGCGTGGAGCCAGCTCGGCGAGGCGGATCCCGTGGCGGCGCGGGTCGCGGGCGCGCCGGCTCCCGACCTGCTGCCGGGCGCCCTCCTCGAAGCCACGCGCGCCGGGCCGGACGCGGCCGACTGGGCGTGCGTGGCGGCCGCGTGGCGGGTCGCGACGGATGCCGGCGCCCCGCTCGCCGCGACACTCGGCCGGCTCGGCGAGGTGCTCGTCGCGGCCGAGGACGCGCGTCGGGAGGTCGCCGTGGCGCTCGCGGGTCCGCTCGCGACGAGTCGGGTCGTGCTCGCCCTCCCGGCGATCGGCCTGCTCGGCGGCATGCTGCTCGGCGTCGACACCCTCGGCGTGCTCGTCACGACACCCGCCGGATGGTTCTGCCTCGTCGCCGGCATCGTGTCGTTGCTCGTCGCGCGACGGTGGATGCGGCGCCTCGTCACCCGCGCCCGCGACACCGACCCGACCCCGGGGCTCGGAGCGGAACTCGCCGCCGTCGCCGTCACCGGTGGCGGGTCGGCCGCAGACGCGCTCGACCGCGTCGCGGCTGCGCTCGCCGAGGCCGGGCTGCCTCCCGACGACTCTGCCGCGTCGGCGGTCGCCTTCGCGCAGCGCGCCGGGGTGCCCGTGGCGGCGCTGCTGCGGGCGGAGGCGAGAGAGGCACGCCGCGACGCACAGGCCGCCGTGCGACTGCGCATCGCGGCACTCGGCACGCGGCTGCTCCTGCCGCTCGGACTCTGTGTGCTGCCCGCCTTCGTCGCGCTGGGCGTCGCTCCTCTTCTGCTCGCGATGATCGGGTCGACGCTGTCGACGTTCTGAGACTCCTCCCCAGGGCCCCGCCCGCGGAGGTCTGCCCGGTTCCGGTTCGCGGGACCTCGCGCGGCCGAGCCGCTGGGGAAGCTGGAGCTCCCGTGCCCCGGACCCGCGAGAGCGGAGATAAAGAGGTAGAGGATGCGCTCGATGTGGCGTCGAACGGTGGCCCGGGTCACCGACGAGACGGGGGCGGCGACGGCGGAGTACGCGATCGTCATCATGGCGGCGGTGGGCTTCGCCGGGCTGCTGGTCGTGATCCTGCGATCGGGCGAGGTGCAGGCGGTGCTCACCGACCTCGTGCAGCGCGCGCTCAACTCGGCGGGATGACGCGGCGGCTGCGCGGCGAGCGCGGCAGCGCCACGGCCGAGTTCGCGCTCGCCTTCCCCGCGGTGCTCGGCGTGCTCGCGCTGCTGCTCGGCGGCGTGCAGGTGACCTCGCTCCAGCTGCGCGCCCAGGATGCCGCGGCCGACGCCGCGCGCGGGCTCGGGCGCGGGGATGCCAGCGCCGCCGTCGCGGGACGACTCGCCGGGCAGCTGCCGGGCGCGACTCTCAGCAGTTGGCGCGACGGCGACCTGCGCTGCGTGCGTGTCGAGGTCGCGCCGACCGGGCCGGTCGCCGCGCTCGGACTGCGGGCGAGGGCCGGCGCGTGCGCCCTCGACGACGGGCCGACGTGAGGCGCGGTCCGCGTCTCGGCGACGAGCGCGGGTCGGGCGGGGTGCTCGCGCTCGCCGTGATCGTGCTGCTCGCCGCGGTCGCTCTCGCCGCCGTCGGCGTCGGGTCGGCGCTCGCCGCCCGGCAGCGGGTGACCGCGGCGGCGGATGCTGGGGCGCTCGCCGCCGCCGACACGGCCCTCGGCATCCATCCCGGGTCGCCGTGCGCCGTCGCGGCCGAGGTGGTGGCGGCACATGCGGCACGGCTCGCGGCGTGCGAGGTGGACGGGGTGATCGTGACCGTCGCCGTGACGGCGGAGGTCGCCGGGGTGTCCCTCACGGCGCGGGCACGCGCCGGCCCGCCACGCGGAAGCTGAGCGGCGACGCACGGCTTCCGCCGCCGCACTGTGTGTATGGTGTGCTCCGGAATAGAGGAGAGACGTGCCCGAGTCGAAGACCGCCGGCCGCAAGCTGGTCATCGTGGAGTCGCCCGCCAAGGCGAAGACCATCGGCCAGTACCTCGGCGACGACTACGAGGTGCTCGCCTCCGTGGGCCACATCCGCGATCTGGTCGAGCCGAAGAACCTGCCGCCCGAGCTCAAGAAGGGGTCGCTCGGCAAGTTCTCGATCGACGTCGAGAACGGCTTCGCTCCCTATTACGTGGTGAGCGATGCGAAGAAGAAGACGGTCGCCGACCTCAAGAAGGCCCTCAAGGGCGCCGACGAGCTCTACCTCGCCACGGATGAGGACCGCGAGGGCGAGGCCATCGCGTGGCACCTCCTCGAGGAGCTGAAGCCCAAGGTGCCCGTGAAGCGCATGGTGTTCCACGAGATCACCAAGGAGGCGATCCAGCGGGCGCAGGAGAACACGCGCGACATCGACACCGCACTCGTCGACGCCCAGGAGACCCGCCGCATCCTCGACCGGCTCTACGGCTACGAAGTGAGTCCCGTGCTGTGGCGCAAGGTGGGCCCCGGCCTCTCCGCCGGCCGCGTGCAGTCGGCCGCGACGCGCCTCGTCGTCGACCGCGAACGCGAACGTCTCGCCTTCGTCTCGGCCGTCTACTGGGATCTCACCGCCGAGCTCGGCGCGACCGGGTCGACGTTCGACGCGAAGCTCGCCCGCCTCGACGGGCGCCGCGTCGCGAGCGGACGCGACTTCGACGACCGCGGACAGCTCACCGGTGACGCCGTCGCGCTCGACGAGGCCGGCGCCGAGAAGCTCGCCGCGGCCCTCCGCGCCGACACGGCCCGCTTCACGGTCAGCAACCTCGAGACGAAGCCGTACACGCGTCGCCCGGCGGCGCCGTTCACGACGAGCACGCTCCAGCAGGAGGCCGCCCGGAAGCTGCGCTTCTCGGCCCGCCAGACGATGTCGATCGCGCAGGGGCTGTACGAGAACGGCCACATCACCTACATGCGCACCGACTCGCCGAGCCTCTCCCAGCAGGCGATCGACGCGGCGCGCAACCAGGCGGCGAAGCTCTACGGCGCCGACACGGTTCCCGAGAAGCCGCGCGTCTACACCGGCAAGAGCAAGAACGCGCAGGAGGCCCACGAGGCGATCCGGCCCGCCGGGGATGTCTTCAAGACCCCGTCGGAACTCTCCGCCGTGCTGCGGGGCAACGACTTCAAGCTCTACGACCTCATCTGGAAGCGCACCGTCGCGTCGCAGATGGCCGACGCGCGCGGGTCGACGGCATCCGTCACGATCACCGGAGCCACCGCGGATGCCGGCACCGCCGAGTTCACCGCGTCGGGCACCGTCATCACGTTCCGCGGCTTCCTCGCCGCCTATGAGGAGTCGACCGACGCGTCGCGCGACACCGAGGCGAAGGATGCCGAGGAGGAGAAGCGCCTGCCGACCCTCACCGTCGGGCAGGAGCTGCCGCTGCAGCAGGTCGAGGCGAAGGGCCACGAGACGAGCCCGCCGCCGCGCTACACCGAGGCGAGCCTCGTGAAGACCCTCGAAGAGCTCGGCATCGGGCGTCCGTCGACGTTCGCGTCGATCATCTCGACGATCATCGACCGCGGATACGTCACGCCCCGCGGCACCGCGCTCGTGCCGAACTGGATCGCATTCAGCGTCATCCGGCTGCTCGAAGACCACTTCCGTGACCTCGTCGAGTACGACTTCACCGCCGAGATGGAGGAGGACCTCGACCGCATCGCCGGCGGCGAGGCCGACCGCGTCGACTGGCTCACCGGGTTCTACTTCGGCAACGACAGCCACCGCGGCCTGCGCACGGTCGTCGACAACCTCGGAGAGATCGACGCCCGCGACATCAACTCGGTGCCGCTCGCGAGCGGCATCACGCTGCGCATCGGCAAGTACGGCCCCTACCTCGAGACGCCCGACCCCGAATCGCCCGACGGCACCCCGCGCCGGGTGAACGTGCCGCCGGATCTCGCCCCCGACGAGCTGACGGCGGCGAAGGCGCGCGAGCTCATCGAGGCACCCGTCGTCGGCGACCGCGTGCTCGGCGTCGACCCGGAGAGCGGGCGCGAGATCGTGGCGAAGGACGGCCGGTACGGTCCCTACGTCACCGAGGTGCTGCCCGAGTCGGTCGACGAGCCGGTCGCCGAGGGCGAGAAGAAGCCGAAGAAGAAGGCGCCGGCGGTGAAGCCGCGCACGGCATCCCTCTTCAAGTCGATGGATCCGCAGACCGTCGACCTCGAGACGGCACTCAAGCTGCTCAGCCTGCCCCGCGTCGTCGGCGTCGACCCGGCCGACGAGGTCGAGATCACGACGCAGAACGGGCGCTACGGGCCCTACCTCAAGAAGGGCACCGACTCGCGGTCGCTCGAGAGCGAGGACCAGATCTTCAGCCTCACGCTCGACCAGGCGCTCGAGATCCTCGCGCAGCCGAAGTACGGCGCCCGCCGCCCGTCGAGCGCACTCAAGGAGTTCGACGCCGACCCCGAGTCGGGCAAGCCGATCCGCATCCGCGACGGCCGCTTCGGTCCCTACGTCACCGACGGCGTCACGAACGTGACGATCCCGCGCGGGGAGGACATCGAGGCGATCGACTTCGAGCGTGCGGTGCAGATGCTCGCCGACAAGCGCGCGAAGGGTCCGGCTCCGAAGAAGACGACCCGTCGGGCGCCGGCCAAGAAGAAGTAGTCGCACCCGGTGGTCGAGTAGCGCGAGCGCGTGTCGAGGCCGGTGGTCGAGGGTACGGTGAGGCAGTGAGCTGGGACGACCTGACGGGTCAGGATGACGCGGTCGCCGTGCTGCGCGCCGCCGCCGCCGGCGAGGGACTCACCCACTCCTGGCTCATCACCGGCCCTCCCGGATCGGGGCGCTCGAACATCGCCTACGCCTTCGCCGCGGCCCTCATCGCGCGTCCCGGCGACGAGGCCGACACCGACGCGCAGGTCGCGGCCCGCACGCATCCCGACCTCGGCGTGCTCAGCACCGAGGGGGTCACCATCCTGCGCCAGGCGGTGAAGGACGTCGTCGCCGCGAGTCAGTTCTCTCCGTCGGTCGGGCGCTACCGCGTCATGGTGATCGAGGATGCCGACCGCATGGCCGAGCTGTCGAGCAACGTGCTGCTGAAGGCGCTCGAGGAGCCGCCGCCGCGCACCATCTGGATCCTCTGCGCGCCGAGCGATGCCGACCTGCTGCCGACGATCCGATCGCGCGTGCGCACCGTGCGCCTGCGGGTGCCCGCCGTCGAGGAGGTCGCCGAGCTGATCGCCCGTCGCGATGGCGTGAGCCTGCCCGACGCTCAGCGCGCGGCCCGCGAGGCGCAGAGTCACATCGGGATGGCGCACCGGCTCGCGACCAACGCGGAGGCGCGCACGCGCCGTGCCCGCACCCTGGAGCTCGCGCTCGGCATCCGCTCGGTGTCGGGGGCGGTGCTCGCCGCGGCGGAACTGCTCGACGTGGCGACGGCGGATGCCCGCGCGATCACCGAGGAGCGCGACGCCCAGGAGCGCGAGAGCGCGCTGCGGTCGCTCGGGGTGGAGCCGGGCGGCACGGTGCCCCCGGCGCTCCGCGGTCAGCTGAAGGCGCTCGAGGAGGAGCAGAAGCGTCGGGCGACGCGCTCGCTGCGCGACGGGATCGACCGCATCCTCGTCGACCTGCTCTCGCTGTACCGCGACATCCTGCTGCTGCAGCTCGACGCCGGTGTCGACCCGGTGAACCTCGCCATCTACGGCGACCTCGAGCTCGCGGCGGCGGCCTCGACCCCGGCCCAGACGCTCGCGACCCTCGACGCGATCACGGCCGCCCGCACCCGCATCGAGGGCAACGTCGCGCCCGCCCTCGCCCTCGAGGCGATGCTCGTCTCGGCCGTGCGCGTGCCGACATCCTCCGGAAAGGCCTGACGTGCAGAAGTCCGTGGTGAAGCGCCCCGCCCTCCTCCTCGTCGTCGCGGTCGCGGTCACGGCGACGCTGTCGGGATGTCTGCAGTGGTTCCTGCCGTCGTCGGGCCCGACGACGTCGACCCCGACACGGGAGCAGGTCGCGCCCGAGCTGCAGGAGTTCTACGACCAGGTGCTGCGCTGGAGCCCGTGCGGCAACGGCATGCAGTGCACGACCGCGCGGGCGCCGATGGACTGGCAGAACCCGCAGGATGCCGAGATCTCGCTCGCGCTCGTGCGGCAGCCCGCGACGGGCGACCGGCTCGGCTCGCTGCTGCTGAACCCGGGCGGGCCGGGCGGCTCGGGGTACGACTTCGTGCTCGACAGCGTCGACTACGCCACCTCGGACGAGCTGCAGCGTCGCTACGACATCGTCGGCTTCGACCCCCGCGGGGTGGGCCGCTCGTCGGCGGTGTCGTGCTACGACGACCCGGCGTTCCTCGACGAGTTCAACTATGGCGACGGCGAGATCGTCGACGTGGGTCCGATCGGGTCGGACACCTGGATCGCCGAGAACGAGCGCGTGGGGGCGGAGTTCGCCGCGAGCTGCCTCGAGCACACGGGCGAGCTGCTCGGCTTCGTCGACACGATCAGCGCGGCGCGCGACCTCGACCTGCTGCGGGCGGTGCTCGGCGACGAGCGTCTCAACTACCTCGGCTACTCGTACGGCACGTTCCTCGGCGCGACCTACGCCGACCTCTACCCCGAGAAGACGGGGCGTCTCGTGCTCGACGGCGCGCTCGACCCGGCGACGAGCGACTTCGACGTGACGAAGACGCAGGCGGTGGGCTTCGAGAGCGCCTTCCGGGCCTACCTCGAGCGGTGCGTGCCGCGCGACGACTGCCCGTTCGCGGGGTCGACGGTCGACGAGGCGATGGCGACGACCGGCGCGCTGCTCACCCGGCTGACGACCGACCCGCTGCCGCACACCGACGGGCGGCTGCTGTGGCAGGGCACGATGTTCACGGCGATCATCCTCCCGCTCTACAGCGAGTCGAACTGGCCGTACCTCGACGACCTCTTCACCGAGGTGTTCGCGGGGGAGACGGCGACGGCGTTCTTCCTCGCCGACGCCTACAACGGCCGCGCGTCGGACGGCACCTACCTCGACAACTCGACCGAGGCGTTCATCTCCATCAACTGCCTCGACTACGTGAGCGAGACCTCGAACGAGGCGATGCGTGCCGAGGCGGCGCTGCTCGCCGAGGCGGCGCCCGTGTTCGGACCGGTGATGTCGTACGGCGGGTCGCTGTGCAAGGCATGGCCGTTCCCGGCGACGCGCGAGCGGGTGGCGATCGCGGCGGAGGGGTCGTCCGACATCCTCGTCGTGGGCACCACGAACGACCCCGCGACGCCCTACGTCTGGGCGGTCGCGATGGCCGAGCAGCTCGCGAACGGACATCTCGTGACGTTCCAGGGCGAGGGGCACACGGCCTACACCTCCGGCGATGCGTGCGTGGTGGGGGTCGTCGACGCGTACTTCATCGACGGCACGGTGCCGGCATCCGACCCGATGTGCTGACCAGGCCCGGTGGTCGAGTAGCGCGGAGCGCCTCCCGGTAGTCGAGTAGCGCGCAGCGCGTGGCGAGACCCGGTGTGCAATTTTGCAGTCCGCGCAATAAAGTGACGGAGTGAGTTCCTCCGAGCCCGGCCTCCGCGAGCGCAAGCGCGCCGCGACGCGCCTCGCGATCCAGCGGGCCGCCCTGCGCGCGGTGCGCGAACGCGGGCTCGAGGGCACGACCGTCGACGAGATCGCACGGCTCGCCGACGTGTCGCCGCGCACCTTCTTCAACTACTTCCCGTCGAAGGAGGACGCGATCCTCGGGGATGCGCCGAGCCTCGACGGCAATCCGCGCGTCGACTGGTTCGTCGCCGACCGCGGGCCCATCCTGCGCGGCCTCGCCCACGTGATCGTCGACGGCTCGACCCGCCTCGGCAGCGACCCCGAACTCATCATGGAGCGGCGGGCGCTGAGCCGCCTGCATCCCGAGCTCGGGGTGCGACGCATGGCGAAGGTCGACCGCCTCGAGCAGGAGCTCGCCGAGCTCGCCGCGCGGCGACTGCGCGCCGAGCACCCGGGCATGACCGACGACGACGTCGAGGAGCGTGCGCGTCTCGTGGCGCTCACCGCGTTCGCGTTCGTGCGACACGCGTGGTTCGTCTGGCTCGCGCATCCGGATGCCGCCACCCCGCTCGGGGAGCTCGTCGAGAACGCGTTCCGGCTGGGCATCGACCTCGTCGCGTCGTCGGACGCGTCGCGCGTCGGCTAAACTTCTCGACGGCTCCCGGCGTGCCGGGTGCGCCGCCTTAGCTCAGTCGGCAGAGCATCTCACTCGTAATGAGAAGGTCGTGGGTTCGATTCCCACAGGCGGCTCCGTTTCCTCCTCCGCTCACACCACGCCGGTGGTGCCGAGCAGCCAGCCGATCGCGAACGTCGCCGCGAGGGCGAGTGCGCCCCCCACCACGACCCGCACCGTCGGGCGCAGCATCGGGCTGCCGCCGAGCCGGGCCCCGAGGGCGCCCGTCGCGGCGAGGGCGACGAGCACCGCGACGAACGTGATCGGCACCCGCCAGTCGGCGGGCGGCAGCAGGATGGCGACCATCGGCAGCACGGCGCCGATGACGAAGGCGAGGGCCGAGGCACCCGCCGCCTGCCACGGGCTCGCGATGTCGTCGGCGTCGATCTTGAGCTCGGTCTCCAGGTGCGCCGCGAGGGCGTCGTGCCGCGTGAGCTCTTCGGCGACCCGGTGGGCGGTCTCGGGCGTCAGGCCCTTCGCCTGGTAGAGCGCCGCGAGCTCCTCCAGCTCGGCTTCGGGCATCTCGGCGAGTTCCCGGCGCTCCTTCGCGATGAGGGCGATCGTGCTGTCGCGTGAGCTGCTCACCGAGACGTACTCGCCGAGCGCCATCGAGATCGCGCCGCCCACGACGCCCGCGAGCCCGGCCGTGAGGATGGGGGCGATCGCGTTGGTCGCCCCGGCGACGCCCACGACGATCGCGGCGACCGACACGATGCCGTCGTTCGCACCCAGTACCCCGGCGCGCAGCCAGTTGAGGCGGCCCGCGATCCCGGCCCCGTGGGGCTCGTCGGGATGCTGGCGCGCGATGCCGTCGCCGGAGAGGGTCACGAGGCCATCGTAAGCACCGACTTGCCCCCAGTTCGTGGGGAGAAGCCCGGTTTTTCGGGGTTCTGGGCTTGTCGGCGTCGTCGGGAGGGGCGTAGGTTCTCATCCACGGCGCATGAGGCGCCTGACGCATCAGTCCGGGGGGACCGCGTCGACGGGTCGGGGGGCCCGGAAGCATGAAGCGTTCACTCTTCTTGGGGGCCGTGTTCACCACGGTGATGGTGCTCGTGCTGCCGTTCGTCGGCGGTGGGGGGCCGTCGTTCCTCACGCCGGCCACCGCATCCACGGTCGCCGTCGCATCCACCGTCTCGGTCTCTCGCGCTCCCGCCGTGCCCGCCGCGCTCTTCGCCGCCGACTCGACGAACGTCGCGATCACCGCGGCGATCGAGACCGTCGACCCCGTCGCCGCGGCCGAGGCCCCGCTGAACGTCGACACCGAGCACCTCGCCCAGAAGCCCGTGCCGAAGCCGCTTCCGCCGGTCACCGCAGCCGGTCGCGCGAGCGGCACCGAGCAGCGCCGTGCCGCGCTCGCCGAGCAGGGCCTGTCGTGCCCCGGCAACGTCGGCGGCGGTGTGGGCGGCGCCCCGGGCCGTGTCTCGGGTGGCGGCGTGCAGGGCACGACGACCGACGATCTCGCCTCGTTCGCGGCGACCTACAACTCGATCCGCGTCGCCAACTGCCTGCACCCCGTGCCGATGTCGAACTTCCGCTACGACTCCTGCATGGAGGATCGCCTCTTCTGGATGGCGGAGGACCCGAGCGAGGACCCGGCGAGCGCCTGGGGTCACGTGGGTTCGGTGCGCAGCGACGGTGTGC
>CAMLMQ010000009.1 GCA_946481135.1 uncultured Microbacteriaceae bacterium | reverse complement strand
CGCGGTGTCGTGCGGCAGCTGCTCGCGCAGGGGCTGCTCGCCGTGCAGGGCGAGTACGGCACGCTCGGCATCACACCGGCGGCCTCCGAGGTGCTCGGCGGGGAGCGTTCGGTCATGCTGCGTCGGGAGCCGGAGCGGCGCACCCGGACGGCGAAGAAGACGACGGGCGTCGAGCTGCCCGAGGCCGCGCGCGGGCTGTTCGAGAGGCTGCGGGAGTGGCGTGCCGGCGTCGCCCGCGAGCAGGGAGTGCCCGCGTACATCGTGTTCGGCGACGCGACCCTGCGCGGCATCGCCGTCACGCGGCCCGGCTCGCTCGAGGAGCTCGGCACGATCAGCGGCGTCGGGGAGAAGAAGCTGGAGTCCTACGGCGCCGGCGTGCTGCAGGTCGTGGCGACCGCGACCGAAGCCGCGTGATCCGCACCGAACGGCTCACGCTGCGCGCGTGGCGTGACGCCGACCGCGACGCCTGGGCCGCGATGAACGCCGACCCGCAGGTGATGGAGTACTTCCCCGCGACGCTCGAGCGCGCGCAGGCGGATGCCGCGTTCGACCGGTTCTCGACCGCGCTCGCCGTACGGGGCTGGGGCCTCTGGGCCGTCGAGCATTCGGGGGAGTTCCTCGGGTTCACCGGCCTCAACCCGGTGGGGTTCGACGCGGCGTTCGCCCCCGCGACGGAGGTGGGCTGGCGTCTGCGGCGCGACGCGTGGGGTCACGGCTTCGCGACGGAGGCCGCACGCGCCGCGGTCGCCTACGCGTTCGACGAACTCGGGCTCGACGAGTTGGTGTCGTTCACGACCAAGGCGAACGTCCGCTCGCGCGCCGTCATGGAGCGCCTCGGCATGACCCACGACCCCGCCGACGACTTCGCGCACCCCGCGCTGCCCGAGGGCCACCCGCTGCGACCGCACGTGCTCTACCGTCTCCGCCCGCGGCGGTAGCGTTCCCCCATGACCTTCAACGACGACGCGAACATCCGCGGCGGACGCGTCTCGCGCCGCGGTCGCAACGCCGCCATCGGCGCGGGCGGCGGCGGGCTCGTCGTGATCGCCCTGATCGTCGTCTCGCAGCTCGTCGGCGTCGACCTCACGGGTCTCGCCCCGGTACTCGGCGGTGGCGGATCGGGCGAGCAGGTCGAGCAGACGCCGCTCGCCGGGTGCGACACGGGCGAGGATGCGAACGAGAGTGTCGACTGCCGCATGCTGGGCGCGGCGACCTCGCTCGACCTCTTCTGGGAGACCCAGGTCGACGGGTACACCGCACCCGAGCTCATCCTCTTCGACAGCGCGGTGCAGACCGGATGCGGCAACGCGACGAGCGCCGTCGGACCGTTCTACTGCCCGCCCGACCAGACCGTCTACATCGACACCGCGTTCTTCGACCAGTTGCGCAGCCAGTTCGGCGCGAGCGGGGGTAACCTCTCGCAGCTGTACATCGTCGCGCACGAGTGGGGTCACCACATCCAGAACATCGTCGGCACGATGAACGGCCTCGACCTGCAGGATGCCGGCCCCACCTCCGACGGAGTGCGGCTCGAGCTGCAGGCCGACTGCTACGCGGGCGCCTGGGTGGCCGCGGCGTCCGACGTCGAGGACTCGAGCGGCATCGCGCTGCTGCGCGAACCGACGGATGCCGAACTCGCCGACGCGCTCAACGCCGCCGAGGTCGTCGGGGACGACTACATCCAGGAGAACCTCGGCAGCGGCCAGGTCAACCCCGAGACCTGGACGCACGGCTCGAGCGAGCAGCGTCAGGAGTGGTTCCAGATCGGTCGGGCGAACGGTGTCGGCGCGTGCGACACCTTCGCCGCGGGCGCGCTCTAGATTCCACAGCAAGGCTCCAGGCCGCGCTCTCCCCAGATGCAGATGGGCGCGGCGCCGCTCTAACCTACTGTAAATAATTTAGAGTAGTGAGTATGTCGACGAACACGGTCGAGCGAGCGCTGGTCGCCGGAGTGCGCGAGGTCGGCCCGGCACTTCTGGCGATCCCCGAAGATCAGTGGTTCGAACGGAAGTCGGTGCGCGTCGATCCGAAAGTCTTCGCGGCTGCGTTGGTCGCGTTCGCGAATGCCGAGGGCGGCACGGTCGTCGTGGGCCTGCTCGACGGCTCGGTCGAAGGCACCAAGCGCCACGTCGGCAGGGTCAACGAGCTGCGACAAGCACACCTGAACCTGACGTCGCCTCCGGTGCGAACGAAGTTCGATCAGATCGCGGTGGAAATCGACGGGGAGATCGATGCCCTGCTGATCGCACGGGTCGAGCCCGGCTCGGTGGTTCACGAACTCACCAACGGTGACTGCTATCTCCGGGTCGGGGATGAGTCCCGCAAGGTCAACTTCGCCCAGCGCCAGGAACTTCACTACGACCGTGGCGCCGCTCACTTCGACGGTGAGCCCGTGAGTGGTATCGCTGTCACCGACTTGGATCAGCAACTTCTTCGCCAGTACCGCGAGAGCGCCGGCGCGAGCGGGACCAACGCCCGACTTCTGAGAGCTCGTGGTTTGGTGACCGATCGTGATGAGGTCACGAATGCGGGATACCTGCTGTTCGCGCCTCACCCCGAAGAGCGTTTCCCCCAAGCGCATGTCCGTGTGATCGCGTACCTGACCAACGATCGAGGGTCGGGATCGCGGCTCGGCGTGGACGATCAGCGGGATGTGCGCGTCGAGGGTCCGATCCCGCTCGTGATCGCCAAGGCGGCAGAGCTGATCCGTTTCTGGCAGCCGACGCGCCGCGCGCTCAGTGAGCGCGGAAGGTTCGAGGGACTCCCGCTGGTGCCCGAGGACGCGTGGCTCGAGGGACTGGTGAACGCCGTGATTCACCGCTCCTACAGTCTCGGCGGCGACCACATCAGGGTAGAGATCTTTCCCGACCGCATCGAGATCGAAAGTCCGGGGAGATTCCCTGGCCTCGCTGATCCGGGCAAGCCGCTCGACATCAGCCGCTACGCGCGCAATCCACGTATCGCCCGTGTCTGCACCGACCTCCGGATCAGCCAGGAACTCGGCGAGGGAATCCGTCGCATGTTTCAGGAGATGCGCGAGCGCGGACTCAACGACCCGGTGTTCCGGCAGACGGCCGGGTCGGTGAAGCTCACGCTCTACGCGACCTCCAGGCTGGACCCGATCGTCGAGTCGAGACTGCCGAAGAGAGCGATCACGGTGCTCGATGAGATTCGGAAGGCACCGCAGCCTTTGGGAACCGGCGACCTTCAGGCGATCCTGGGATTCAGCCGCCCGTCGATGACCAAGTATCTCGCGGCGCTGCGCGCGGAAGGGCTCGTGGAGTGGCAGGGCAAGTCCGCCAAGGACCCGCGCGCCGTGTGGCTGATTCGCGACTACTGACGCGGTTGCGCTGTCGAACCCTCTCAACCGAGCGGCAGCCGGTTGTAGGACGTCGACAACGACGCGGGGGGACGTCGGCGGGCCCGATTGTGGCGGTCGACGACGAATCGGCACCTTCGCGCCATCCGGACGTACCGTGCTGACATGACGGATCTCGTGGACCGCACCGCCGAGACGACCCCCGCCGGCGACCCCCGTGTCGATGTCGCCGCGCTCGGCGAACTGCTGCTCGGCCGGTGGAAGGACGTGCGCCTGCAGTCGCGCGCGCTCATGGCACGCGAGGAGTTCCAGCAGCGCCCCGGACTCTCGATGGACGACCACCGCACCCGCGTGCTCGGCCAGCTGCACCGCCTCGTCGAGGAGGGCACCGTGCTGCGCGCCTTTCCCGAGCGCCTCGGAGGGTTCGACGACCACGGCGGCAACCTCGCGCAGTTCGAGGAGATCGTCATCGCCGACGCGTCGCTGCAGATCAAGTCGGGCGTGCAGTGGGGGCTCTTCGCCGCCGCCATCCTCCACCTCGGCACCGAGCGGCACCACGACCAGTTCCTGCCGCAGGCGATGAGCCTCGCCGTGCCGGGCGCCTTCGCGATGACCGAGACCGGCCACGGGTCGGATGTCGCGAGCATCGGCACGACCGCGACCTACGACCCCGACACCGACGAGTTCGTGATCGACACCCCGTTCCGCGCGGCGTGGAAGGACTACCTCGGCAACGCGGCGCTGCACGGTCAGGCCGCGGTCGTCTTCGCGCAGCTCATCGTGAAGGGCGTCAACCACGGCGTGCACGCGCTCTACGTGCCGATCCGCGACGGCGACCAGTTCCTGCCCGGCGTGGGCGGCGACGACGACGGACTCAAGGGCGGGCTCAACGGCATCGACAACGGTCGCCTGCATTTCTCGGGCGTGCGGGTGCCGCGCACGAACCTGCTCAACCGCTACGGGGATGTCGACGAGAACGGCGTCTACACGTCGCCGATCGCGAGCCCCGGACGCCGGTTCTTCACGATGATCGGCACGCTCGTGCAGGGCCGCGTCTCGCTCGACGGCGCCGCGACGGTCGCGAGCAAGCTCGCGCTGAAGATCGCGATCACGTACGGGACGCAGCGCCGCCAATTCGCCGACGGCAAGGACGGCGAGGAGATCGTGCTGCTCGACTACCAGCGCCACCAGCGCCGGCTGCTGACGCGTCTTGCGACGACGTACGCGATGTCGTTCGCGCACGAGCGGCTGCTCGAGAAGTTCCACGACGTCTTCAAGGCCGGCGAGAAGGCGACGGATGCCGACCGCCAAGAGCTCGAGACCCTCGCGGCGGCGCTCAAGCCGTTCTCGACGTGGGCCGCGCTCGACATCCTCCAGGAATGCCGCGAGGCGTGCGGCGGCGCGGGCTTCCTCGCCGAGAACCGCTTCACGCAGTTGCGCGCCGACCTCGACATCTACGCGACCTTCGAGGGCGACAACAACGTGCTGCTGCAGCTCGTCGCGAAGCGCCTGCTCGCCGACTACGCGAAGCAGTTCAAGAACGCGGATGCCGCGGCGATCGCGGGTCTCGTCGCCGCCCAGGTGGGCGACGCGGCGATGAACCGCTCGGGTCTGCGGGCGTTCGGGCAGAGCATCGTCGACTTCGGGTCGCGCGCCCGGTCGATCGGCGTCGTGCGCGGCCCCGACGCGCAGCGTCAGCTGCTCACCGACCGCGTGCACTCGATGGTCGCCGACATCGCCGGCCGCCTGAAGGACATCTCCAAGCTCCCGCCCGAGAAGGCGGCGGCCCTGTTCAACGCCAACCAGAACGAGCTCATCGAGGCCGCCTACGCGCACGCCGAGCTGCTGGAGTGGGAGGCGTTCACGGATGCCGTCGACGGCATCCAGGATGCGGGCACGAAGCAGGTGCTCACCTGGCTGCGCGACCTCTTCGGGTTCACGCTCATCGAGAAGCACCTCGCCTGGTACCTCGTGAACGGCCGCCTCTCGACGGCCCGCGC
This sequence comes from uncultured Microbacteriaceae bacterium, assembly GCA_946481135.1. The sequence continues at coordinate 33,428 of CAMLMQ010000009.1, read as the reverse complement.
GACGGCGATCACCGACTACATCGACGATCGGCTGCTGCCGCGCCTGCGGGTGCACGCGCTCGACCTCGTCGACGCCTTCGGGTTCGAGCAGGAGCACCTGCGCGCTCCCATCGCGTCGGGGGCGGAGCAGCAGCGGCAGGACGAGGCCCGTGCGTACTACGCCGACCTCCGCGCGTCGGGGAAGGCCCCCGCCGAGGAGAAGTCGGCGGCGCGCTAACCCCCCGGGAGCGCGGCGACGACGAGCCGCGCGAGCTCGTCGGGGTGGGTGATCATCGGCCAGTGCCCGGTCGGCAGCTCGATGATCTCGACCTCGCGGATGCGGCCGAGTTCGGCGACGTACGGGTGTCCGGCCGCGAGCAGCTCGCGCAGGGTCGCCTCGGACATCTCGCACGTGATGACCGTGACGGGAACGTCGTAGCGCCGCGGGTCGGAGAGCACCTGCCGCTCGGTCGCGACCTTTTCGGGGATCGGCAGCGCGCGCGCCTCGAACGCCGCCCACACGGTGTCGTCCATGTCGACCACGGTCTCGTCGTCGAACACCATGCGGTTGGGCAGCGGCACCATGCCGTCTTCGGCGTCGAACCCGTCGTTGATGACCCCGCCGTCGCCGAGCGGACCGGAGTCGACGTAGATCACCTTCGCGACCTTGTCGGGGCGGGCATCCACGACGCCGTGCGCCACCGCCCCGCCGCCCGAGTGGCCGACGAGCACGACGGGGCCGGCCGCGGCATCCACGAGGCCGACGACGTACTCGATCTGGTCGCGCAGCCCCACCGCGGGATCGGGCGGGGTGAGCCCGGGCAGCGTGATCGGCCGCGGCGTGTGCCCCGCGGCCTCGACGGCGGGCACGACCGGATCCCACGCGGTCGCGTCGAGCCAGAAACCGGGGATGAGGATGACGTCCATACGCCGGCGGTAGGCGCCGCCTCCGACAGCGACTACCCCCGCGTCCCCGGAGAAGCAAGGGGGATCCGCCGCCGGAGGTGCGCACCTACCGTGGCCCGCATGACCGAGACCGCGCTCCGCCGGGCCAAGCGCCCCGGCACCCCCCTCGCCGGACCGTACGGGCATCCGTTCCATCCGTTCGCCGTCATCGTCCCGATCGGCGCCTGGCTGCTGGCCGTCGTGTTCGATGTCGTCGCGTTCGCCGGCGACGACCCGGCCGCCTTCACGACCGGTGCCCGATGGCTCTACGGCATCGGCATCCTCGGCGCCGTCGTCGCCGGCGTGCTCGGCCTGCTCGACTACCTGCGGCTCACGCCCGACACCCGCGCGCGACGGATCGCGACCGTGCACATGGTGCTGAACCTGGGCGGGATCGCGGTGTTCACCGTGGCGTGGCTGCTGCACCTCGGCACGGACGAGCCGCCCGTCGCCGGTCTGGTGCTCGGGATCGTCGGCCTTCTCGGCCTCGCGGTGTCGGGCTTCCTCGGCGGCGAACTCGTCTATCGGCACGGGGTGCGCGTCGCCGACGAGAGCGACCAGGCTCCCGCGCACGAGACATCCCGCTGACCATGCGGCGCCGGGTCGACGCCTCGACCGTCGCGGTGGTCGTCGGGGCGTCGAGCGGCATCGGGCGGGCGACCGCCCACCGTCTCGCCTCCCGCGGGGCCCGCCTCGTGGTCGCGGCACGCAGCGCGGAGAGTCTGAACGAGGTGGTCGACGAGTGCCGGCGCTTCGGCGGGGAGGCGCGGGCGGTGGTCGCGGACGTGACGGTCGACGGCGACGCCGACCGGATCGCTGCCACGGCGGTCGACGCCTTCGGACGCATCGACGTGTGGGTGGCCGCCGCGAGCGTCTACGGCTACGGCGCATTCGAGCGGATGCCGGCCGCCGAGGGGCGCAGGATCATCGACACGAACGTGCACGGCACGATCGACCAGGTGCGCGCGGCACTGCCCGCCCTGCGCCGCAGCCACGGGGTGGTCGTGATCGTCGGGTCGGTGTTCTCGGTGCTCGCGAGTCCCTACGTGTGGGCGTATGTCGCGAGCAAGCACGCGGTGGCCGGATTCGCGGCGTCGATCCGTCAGGAGCTGCGGCGCGGCGGGCAGCCGGTGGAGGTCGCGATGGTCTGGCCGGCGACGATCGACACCCCGATCTACCAGCACGCCGCCAACCGCACCGGGCGCCGCATCCATCCGATCCCGCCGGTCGTCGACCCGCGACGCGTGGCCCGGGCGATCGTACGCGCAGCGGAACGGCCGAGGCGGCGACGCATCGTCGGGATCGTGCAAGGTGCCTTCGTGCCGCTGCACGCGGTCGCCCCGGCACTCGCCGACCGCATCCTCGCGGCCACGATGCGCCGCCTCGGGCTGCGGGATGGCGTCGTGCCCGACACCCCCGGCACCGTCACGACGCCGCATCCCGCGTCGAACGCCGTCGACGGCGGGTGGCGCCGCGGGCGTTAGGCCGGTGCGTCGCCCTCCGACGACGGGAGGTCGGCGAGCGCATCCATCCAGGTCGAGCGCCACGGGCCGCTGCGGCCGTCACGGGTCGTGAGCCCCCACGCGACCTGCTCGGTCTCGGGATCGCACTCGGCCTCGACGAGCTCGGCGACGTGGGTGCCGTCGAGAGCCACCCGCCACCGCCGGTCGCCGCACGGGGTGAACGTCGCGACTCCCGCCGCGGTCGCGAACTCCGGGGGAGGCCCGTCCATGCCCTCAGCGTAGGTCGCGAGATGCCGGAACACGCCGCTCACGTTCCGCGACGTGCGCCCAAGAGTGGCACGTCGCGGGCCGGCCCGCGGGCCGGGGACGAGGAAACCCCCGCCGGAAACGAGGAAACCCCCGCCGGGGCGGGGGTTTCGGTGGTGGCTCCGACCGGCGTCGATCCGGTGACCTTCCGATTTTCAGTCGGACGCTCTACCAACTGAGCTACAGAGCCTGGTGTTGGAAGAGCCTCCCCGTGAGGAGAGGCTCCATCCGCGACCCTGACGGGACTTGAACCCGCGACCTCCGCCGTGACAGGGCGGCACGCTAACCAACTGCGCTACAGGGCCATGCATTTTCAATTGTGTGTCGATCGAGTGACCCCAACGGGATTCGAACCCGTGCTGCCGCCGTGAAAGGGCGGTGTCCTAGGCCACTAAACGATGGGGCCGCACAAGCTGCACAGCAACCGACGGTCAAGCATACGAGCGGATCCTGAGAAACGCCAATCCGACGGGATGCCGGACACCCCGCGGATGAGCGGGGCACCGGGGCATCCGTGAACTAGGTTCAAGTCGCCGTTGAGACTTTGTTGCTAGTGTTGCCGATGTTGTTCGCGTGGCCGGAGTGGTTCGGCCACGGGAAGATCTGGGGTTAGTCATGGGACGTTCGTCCAGCCGGGGGGCTCGCGACGCGACGCCGAAGGCGGGTGTCGCGCGCAGCATCCGCGTGATCGCCGGGGCGCTGGCGCTCGCCGTGCTGCCCGTGGCCGGCATCCTCACCCCGATGCCCGCCACCGCGCTGCTGGCCGCCGACTACCCGACGTGGGACGAGGTCGCCGCCGCCCAGCGCAACGAAGCCGAGGCGAAGGCGTTGCGGGCGCGGCTCGAAGGCCAGCTCTCCGCGCTCCAGGCGGAGGCGCAGCGCACCCAAGACGAGGCGAATGCGAAGGGCGAGCTCTACGGGATCGCCCAGCAGGCCTACGACGAACAGAGCATCGTGACGCAGGCGCTCGTCGACCAGACGGCCGCCGCACAGGCCGAGGCCGACGAGGCGTTCGCGGTCGCGGCGCAGGTGATCTCCGAGATGAGCAAGGGCGGCGGCGGCGCCGACCTCACGCCGCGCCTGTTCACGACGCCCGGCTCGCCCGACGTGCTGCTGCACCGGCTCGAGATCGGCCGCGTGCTCGGCGACCGCTACGCGGGGCTCTACGCGAAGGCCCTCGAGCTGCGCAACGCCGCGAACGCCCTCGCCGAGCAGGCGGAGATCGCCCAAGACCTCCTCGAAGAGCTGCGGCTCGCGGCGGAGAAGGCGTTCCAAGAGGCGCAGGCCGCCCAGATCGCGGCCGCTGAGAAGCTCGCACAGGCCGAGAAGGACATCGCCGAGGTGCGTGCCCGCATCGAGTACCTCGCGGGCGTGCGCCAGCAGATGACCGCCGACTACAACGCCGGCCTCGTCGCGCAGTGGGGCGAAGGCGCCGAGGGTCAGATCAGCGCGAGCGGATATACGCGGCCGCACCCCGGCTACATCACCTCCCACTTCGGCGGGCGCTACAACCCCGTCACCGGCGCGTGGCACCAGCACAGCGGCACCGACCTCGCGGGCGGCGGCTGCGGCGCGACCATCCGCGCCGCGCACGGCGGCATCGTCACCTTCGCGGGGTGGAGCGGCGCGACCGGCTGGGGCTACTACGTCGCGATCGACCACCAGGACGGCACCGGCTCCGGCTATGCGCACATCCAGTCGGGCGGCATCGGCGTGCAGGTCGGCCAGCGCGTCGCCCCGGGCCAGCCGATCGCGAAGATGGGCACGACCGGGATGTCGACGGGCTGCCACCTGCACTTCATGATCCGGATCAACGGCAACCGCGACGTCACCGATCCGGTGCGGTTCATGCGCGATCAGGGCGCGCCGATCGGGTAGCTATGGCGGACGGCAAGCGGCGGCGCAGGATGATCGCGGCGGGGGTTCCCGCCACGCTCCTGCTGACGTTCGCGAACCCGACGACGGCGATGGCGTTGCGCCAGCCCGAGTATCCGACGTGGGACGAGGTCGAGCAGGCCCGCCGCGACGAGGCGACCGCGCAGGCGAAGGTCGACGAGATCGAGGGCATCCTCATCCGGCTCGAGGCGGATGCCGCCGACCTCACCCGCACCGCCCAGCAGTACGCCGAGGAGTACGCGCTCGCCGTCACCGCGCTGGATGCCGCCACGACCCGTCTCGGACGCCTCACCGATCAGGCGGACGCCGCGCAGGAGAAGGCCGACGACTCGGAGCGTCGCGTGGCGGTGCTCGTCGCTCAGCTCGCGCGCGGAGGCGGGGGCGACGTGACGCTCGGGCTGCTGCTCGGCTCGGCCGACGACACCGACTCGCTGCTGAACCGGCTCGGCATCGCCGACCGGCTTTCGGAGTCGTCGGCGGCGCTGCTGCGTCAGGCGATCTACGACAAGAAGACCGCGTCGGCGCTCGCGACGGATGCCCGCGCCGCCGAGCGGCAGCGGCAGCGCCTCGCCGACGAGGCCCAGGAGGCTCTCGACGTCGCCCAGGCGGCCGCCGAGGAGGCGCAGGCGAAGGTCGAGGCGCAGCGCGCCGACGTCGACCGGATGTACGCGCAACTCGCGGCGCTCAAGGGCACGACGCTCGAGACGGAGCGGGAGTACCAGGAGGGGCTCGCCGCCAACCCGCCGGGAAGTCCGCCGCCCTCCTCGCCGCCCCCGGGCACCCCGCCGCCCACGACGACTCCGCCGCCCAGCGTCGACCCCACCCCGCCGCCGCCCGTGTCGAGCGCGGTCGAGACGGCGATCGCGTTCGCGACGGCTCAGGTCGGCGAGCCCTACCGGCTCGGCGGTCGTGGACCCGACTCGTGGGACTGCTCGGGACTGGCGATGGTGAGCTACTCCGCCGCAGGCGTCTACATCGGGCCGCACTCGTCGACCGAGCAATACAACACGATGGCGGCGCGTGGACGCCTCGTCGAGCGCGGGTCGATGCAGCGCGGCGACCTGCTGTTCTACTCCGACGGCGGCTCGTACCTGAACCCCCGCAAGTACCACGTCGCGATCTACCTCGGCGGCGGCAAGATGATCGAAGCGCCCAACCCCACGGCGCCGGTGCGCATCGTCAACGTGCGCTACGGCGACCTCGTGGAATACGTGGGGCGGCCCACGGGCTGACACAATCGGGGAATGCGCCGCAGGAAGCTCACGCCCCTCGCCGGACTCGTCGCGCTCTCGGTCGCCGCCGCGCTCGCCGGATGCACGACCGGAGCGGCCCCCGCCCCGACGCCGACCGACGCGTCGCCCTCCGCGAGCCCGACGGCGACGACCGTCGCCCCGCCGCCCGACGCCGACCCGATCAATCCCGAGTCACTGCCGGGCAGTGCCTTCCTGCGCATCTCGGCGACGGCCGACGTCGGCGACCAGCAGGTGGAGCTCGTGCTCACCGTCGCGCGCGCCGCGACCGCGACGACGGCGGCCGCCGATTTCCAGGCGCTGCTCGACGAGTGCCCGAACGCGATCGAGTCGCAACTCGACGTCTTCGTCGGGCAGGAGCCGACCGGCGTCATCACGTCGCGCCTCGAGATGGAGGGCGACTGGCCCGACGGCATGACCTTCGCGGTCGCCCCCGGCGGCTTCATCGCGTCGATCGGCGAGGGCCGCGGTATCGCGCCCTCGCAGGATGACCCGGGCGCGTTCGGCTGCACCGTGCCGGTCGTCACCGGCCCGGGATCGGCGACATTCGCGAGCCTCCTGCTCGGCGACCCCGCCGTGAACGACCGGGTCGACCTCGACGCGGCGCTCGCCCGCGGACTCTTCGGGTTCGAGTCGGATGCCGGATCGGCGATGACGGTGCGCTGGCGCGACTGCGTCATCCAGCTCTCGTCGGCCGCTCAGCGCCTCGCGACCGAGAACGCCTGGGTGCTGCCGGGCGAGTGGGGCGACGGCTGCCTCATCGGCGACGGCGGCACCGTCTAGCACTAACGGGGCCTGCGGCGACCGTAGAAGCGTAGCCAGGCGTGACGGGCTGCGCGGCGGGATGGTTCGGATCGGCAGCGGCGCGAGTAGTCAGCCCTAGGTGCGCAGATGCCGTCGGAGAAATCGACCGCCGCCGGGACCGATCGATCCTCGTCGACCTATTCCGGGAGACGAACACGTTGGCGCGGCGTCAACGTCGCGATCGCTTGAGGCAGGAGACGCCCTCGCGCGTCAGGGGCTGAACAGCTCCACTCTCGCCTGGAAGTTCTCGTCTTGTCACGGCAGCGAGATGAGACAGAGTCCCGGGACGCTATATCCAGAGCGCGACGAGCACGTCCTGGCCTTGGGAGCCTTCTCAATCGTCTCCCGGATAGTGGCCCACTCGGCCTAATCGTCTCCTTCTGGACGAGCGGTGGGGTGCGAATCGTCCGCTTCGCGCGCGCCTCGCCTCGCTACTACCAGGCGCCCCACCGAGAGAAGGATGACGCCAACCATCACCACCGCGCCGGTCACGATGCGCTGCTGAGCTGTCCCAATGGCGAAAGCGAGCACAACTGCCGCAAGCCCGGCACAGACCAGCGCCCAATAGACGACTGTGAACGAACGGCGTGCGTCGATCTTGTTCCTGGCCTTCTCAGGGTTCACAACCCGTTCAGTCCTTTCTAGGCATAGCAGGTGATATAGACGAGGTGACCGAAGGAGATCAGGTTCTGCTGCCAGACGCGGTAACCACTGCACAACCCGTTCGAGCGCGCGATATTGGCGTGTGCCCACGCTCCAACGACCACTGCGGCGCAGGCGGCGGCCCCGCCCGACGGTATGAATGTGCAGAGGATTCCGGCGTTCAGCGCGTTGTCGGCGACCGCGGCAGTGTCCGCTCGGCTGAGTTCGACAGTGCACCATAGCCCGTCGCACATGAGGCGCGGATCAGCGACAACTGGGTAGACCACATCAGCGCCAAGGTGAATTGTCTGAGTAATCGTGTTGCCAAAGATGGTGTAATTCGTCGGCACATCAACGCCGTTCGCGTCGACGGCCCAGGCCGGAGCGATCAGGTTCACGATCTCCCCGTCTGGCGAGAAGATCGCGATGCCACCTGCCTCCGTTGACTCGAGGATCGCGGGCTCCCCGTCGATCGTGAACCGATAGCTGTACTCGCGGGGCGCGTTCTCGGATAGCAAAACCGAGTAGCCAGCGTTCGCGCCACGCTCCGAAGTCGTAAGGGCGATGGCCGAGTCCTGTGGGTGCTGAAACATCACAGCACCATCTCCAAGAGACGTAGCCTCACCCACGGCCACCGGTGCCATAGTGAGGATCCCGGCATTCGACTCGATTTGGAGTCCAGACTCCGTGAGAGTCGCCGGCAAGGGCGAATCTGTGTGGAACTGGGTCTCTCGCCCGCCGGCTCCCGTGTCGGCAGTAATCGCGCCAGCTGCGACTAGAGCGGCTTCGACCTCAGACGGATCGGCCTCTCGCGATAGCGCGGCTGACTGGCTCGGCACGAAGAATGAACTCGCGAGTAGCGCCAGGGCTGACAAGACAGACGGCAGAGATATTGGGTGAACGCGGGAATTTACCTTATGCCCGACACGGGCGATGGACTCGCTAAACAAGGCTGATCCTCCTTGGTCGAGATCGCGCCGTTGGTTGGACCACGCGATTCGACGCTACGTCGGGCCTCCCGACAGCGCAAGCCTTACTGAGGATCAGTCAGGGAGCGCGTGTCTCGGAGGCGACAAGCGCCCTTGAGCGGTGGGATCCCTCTTGTTCGGCTGATCCGCCGTGGCGTGATGTGCGCCGTGCGTTTCTCATGCCCAGAAGTTGAGAACAAGCGCACGCATTGACGCCCACCGGGACATCATGCGGCGGCCGAAACCGACCATCCACGAGCCTCCCGGCCGCGGTCAGGCCGCCGTCGAGACGCCCGCCTGGTGATGCCCGGCGGGCGTCTCGACTCGCGCCGTCGGCGCTACTCGACGACCGGAGCGGGGGGCGTCAGCTCTGGTAGGCGGCGTACGACGCGGCGACGATCGCCTCGGCTTCGGCCTTGTCGCCCCAGCCCTCCGTCTTGACCCACTTGCCGGGCTCGAGGTCCTTGTAGTGCTCGAAGAAGTGCTCGATCTCCTTGCGCTTGTACTCGGGCACGTCGTTCAGGTCCTGGATGTGGTCCCAGCGCGGGTCCTTCGCGGCGACCGCGACGATCTTCGCGTCGCCGCCGCCGTCATCCGTCATCTTGAAGACGCCGACGACGCGCACGTTCATGCCGATGCCGGGGAAGAGCGGGTACTCGCCGATGACGAGCACGTCGAGCGGGTCGCCGTCGTCGGCGAGGGTGTGCTCGAAGAAGCCGTAGTCGGTGGGGTACTCCATCGGGGTGAAGAGCACGCGGTCGAGCATGACGCGCCCCGTCTCGTGGTCGACCTCGTACTTGTTGCGGCTGCCCTTGGGGCACTCGATCACGACGGAATAGCTCTGCGACATGGCCCTAACGTTAGTCGATGGGAGAATTCCGGCCGCCGCTCTCGACCGCCGTCGCGGACGTGCGTCGGGCCGTGCGCGAGGCGCTGCCGGCGGAGGGTCTCGTGCTCGTCGCGCTCTCGGGCGGACCCGACTCGCTCGCCCTGCTCGCGGCCGTCGCGTTCGAGGCGCCCGACCGGTTCGGGGCGGTGATCGTCGACCACGGGCTGCAGCCCGACTCGGATGCCGTGGCCGAGCGGGTGCGGCAGCAGGCGGATGCACTCGGCTCGACCGTCTCGCGCGTCGTGCGGGTCGAGGTGCCGACGTCGTCGGGGTCGGGCCCGGAGGCGGCGGCACGGGCTGCGCGGTACGACGCCCTCGCGGCGGTCGCCCGCGAACTCGCGGCCGCGGCGGTGCTGCTCGGCCACACCCTCGACGACCAGGCCGAGACGGTGCTGTTGGGGCTCGCCCGCGGGTCGGGGGGCGCGTCCCTGCAGGGGATGCCGCGCGAGGCGGGCGTCTATCGTCGGCCGCTGCTCGGCATCCGACGGGAGGTCACCATGCAGGCGTGTGCCGACGCCGGCCTGCGTCCGTGGAGCGACCCGCACAACGACGACCCCGCCTACACGCGGGTGCGGGTGCGGCGGACCGTGCTGCCCCTGCTCGAAGCCGAACTCGGGCCGGGGGTCGCCGAGGCGCTCGCCCGCACCGCCGAGCAGTTGCGGGAGGACGAGGAGGCCTTCGCGACGATGATCGACGAGGTCGCCGAGGAGCTCGCCGAGCACACCGAGGGCGGGCTCGCCCTGCCGGTCGCCGCGCTCGCCGCCAACCCGCCCGCCCTGCGTCAGCGCCTCATCCGGTTCGCGGTGCGCAGCGAGTTCGGCGTCTCACTCAGCCGGGCGCACACGCTGCAGATCGCGCGGCTCGTCACCGACTGGCACGGCCAGGGTCCGATCGACGTGCCCGGCGTCGTCGTCGCGCGCGCGGGTGGCAGAATCGAGTTCCGGTCGAGGGGAGAGGCACCGCGTGGAGACGACTGACATCGAGGGCGACCTCTCGGAGGTGCTCTTCACGCAGGAGCAGATCCAGGCGAGGATCGCCGAGCTCTGCCGGCGCATCGAGGCCGACTACGAGGGCCGCGACCTGCTCATCGTCGGGGTGCTCAAGGGCGCCGTCATGGTGATGGCCGACCTCGCCCGCGAGCTGCGCCGCGACGTCGAGATGGACTGGATGGCGACCTCCTCCTACGGCTCGTCGACCGAGTCGAGCGGCGTCGTGCGCATCATCAAAGACCTCGACACCGAGATCGCCGGTCGGCACGTGCTCATCGTCGAGGACATCGTCGACTCGGGTCTCACGCTCGCGTGGCTCAAGCAGAACCTCGAGAGCCGCGGTCCGGCATCCCTGGAGATCTGCGCACTGCTGCGCAAGCCGGAGGCGGCGAAGGTCGAGATCGACGCCCGCTACGTCGGGTTCGAGATCCCGAACGCGTTCGTGGTCGGCTACGGCCTCGACTACGCGGAGCGCTACCGCAACCTGCGCTCGATCGGCGTGCTCGCGCCGCACGTCTACTCGTAGCCCTCTTCCAAGCCCCGCTGCTTACTCCGCCGAATTCACGTTGCTCCGCGGATCGGTGGCGGAGCAACGCGAAATGCGCGGAGTAACCGGGATGTGAACGTCCGGGCGGCGTGCGGTGCGCTCCGGGCGAACACCGGGGAGGCGCCCAGCGGCGGAGGGATACCCTGGCAGTCTCATGGACTTCAAGCGCATCCTCCGAGGCCCGTTCATCTGGATCGTGGCGGGCATCATCGTGCTCGTCATCGCGTTCCAGCTCATCGGCAGCCTCGGCGGCCTTCGGGAGATCACGACGCAGCAGGGGCTGGAGCTGCTGCGCGGCGACACCGTCACCGAGGTGAAGATCGTCGACGGCGAGCAGCGCGTCGACCTCACCCTCGACGAGGCGTATGTCGATGCCGACGACGTGAACTACGGCGAGCGCGTGCAGTTCTACTACGTCGCGCCGCGCGGCACCGAGGTGATCGAGGCGATCACGGCGAGCGACGCGCGCTTCGACGACGAGGTGCCGCAGACCAACTGGTTCCTCAGCCTGATCAGCATCCTCTTCCCGTTCCTGCTCATCGGTCTCATCATCTGGTTCCTCTTCATGAGCATGCAGGGCGGCGGCAACCGCGTCATGCAGTTCGGCAAGTCGCGCGCGAAGCTCGTCAGCAAGGAGACCCCGCAGGTCACCTTCGCGGATGTCGCGGGCAGCGACGAGGCCGTCGAGGAGCTGCACGAGATCAAGGACTTCCTCAAGGACCCGGCGCGCTTCCAGGCGGTCGGCGCGCGCATCCCGAAGGGCGTGCTGCTGTACGGCCCTCCCGGAACCGGCAAGACCCTCCTCGCGCGCGCGGTCGCGGGGGAGGCGGGCGTGCCGTTCTACTCGATCTCGGGGTCCGACTTCGTCGAGATGTTCGTCGGCGTCGGCGCGAGCCGCGTGCGCGACCTCTTCGAGCAGGCGAAGCAGAACTCGCCGGCCATCATCTTCGTCGACGAGATCGACGCCGTCGGCCGCCACCGCGGCGCCGGCATGGGCGGCGGCCACGACGAGCGCGAGCAGACGCTCAACCAGCTGCTCGTCGAGATGGACGGCTTCGACGTGAAGACGAACGTCATCCTCATCGCCGCGACCAACCGCCCCGACATCCTCGACCCGGCCCTCTTGCGCCCCGGCCGCTTCGACCGGCAGATCGGCGTCGACGCCCCCGACCTCAAGGGCCGCGAGCGCATCCTCGAGGTGCACGCGAAGGGCAAGCCGATGGCGAAGGGCGTCAACCTCGAGGTGCTCGCCCGCAAGACGCCCGGCTTCACGGGTGCCGATCTCGCCAACGTGCTCAACGAGGCCGCGCTGCTCACCGCACGCAGCAACGCGCAGCTCATCGACAACCGCGCCCTCGATGAGGCCGTCGATCGCGTCATGGCCGGTCCGCAGCGGCGTTCGCGCGTGATGAAGGACAAGGAGAAGCTCATCACCGCGTACCACGAGGGCGGCCACGCGCTCGCGGCGGCGGCGATGCGCCACACCGACCCCGTGACGAAGGTGACGATCCTCCCGCGCGGCCGCGCCCTCGGCTACACGATGGTGCTGCCGCTCGAGGACAAGTACTCGGTCACCCGCAACGAGCTGCTCGACCAGCTCACCTACGCGATGGGCGGCCGCGTCGCCGAGGAGATCGTGTTCCACGACCCGACGACGGGCGCCTCGAACGACATCGAGAAGGCGACGAGCATCGCGCGCCGCATGGTCACCGAGTACGGGATGAGCGCCGACATCGGCGCGGTCAAGCTCGGCCAGGCGCAGGGCGAGGTCTTCCTCGGCCGCGACATGGGGCATCAGCGCGACTACTCGGAGGAGATCGCCGAGAAGGTCGACCTCGAGGTGCGCGCCCTCATCGAGAAGGCGCACGACGAGGCGTGGCACGTGCTCAACGAGAACCGCGACGTGCTCGACCGGCTCGCCCGCGAACTCCTCGAGAAGGAGACGCTCGACCACGACCAGCTCGCCGAGATCTTCGCCGACGTCGTGAAGCTGCCCGAGCGCCCGCTGTGGCTCTCGAGCCCGACCCGCACGCTGAGCGACCGCCCGCCGGTCGGGATGCCGTCGAAGGCGCCCGTGAACCCGGAGGCCGTGGACAACGGCGTCGACTCCGAGCCCGCTCCGCCGACGCGCACCCGGCGGCCGCGCAAGTCGCCCGGCATCGCCACCGCCTGATCGATGACCGTCGACACCGGCCGCATCGAAGCCGCCGTGGCCGAACTTCTCGCCGCGATCGGTGACGATCCCGCGCGCCCGGGACTCGTCGACACCCCGCGCCGCGTCGCCCAGGCGTACGGCGAGTACTTCGCCGGCGTCGGGGTGGATCCGGTCGAGATCCTGCGTGAGGGCAAGGATGCCGCCGGCGACGGCGAGCGCGGCGACCTCGTGCTGCTGCGTGACCTCGAGTTCCGCTCGATGTGCGAGCACCACCTCCTGCCGTTCCGCGGCCGGGCGCACGTCGGGTACCTCCCCGGCGCGAAGGTCGTCGGCCTCGGCCGCCTCGGCACGGTCGTCGAGACCCTCGCCGCCCGGCCCCAGTTGCAGGAGCGGCTCGGTGAGCAGATCGCCGATGCGCTCGAGGCGGGCCTCGCGCCGCGCGGGGTGATCGTCGTGCTCGACGCACAGCACGACTGCGTCGCGGCTCGGGATGCTCGTCAGACCCGCGCCTCGACCGTCACGATCGCGAGCCGGGGCGAGCTGAGCACCGCCGCCGGTCGCGCCGAGGCCCTCACCCTGATCGGCGGGCACGCGTGACGATCATCATGGGCATCCTCAACGTCACGCCCGACTCGTTCAGCGACGGCGGCCGGTGGGATGCGACCGACGCCGCGATCGAACGCGGTCTCGAGTTGCGCGCCCAGGGTGCCGCGCTCGTCGACGTCGGCGGGGAGTCGACGCGTCCCGGGGCGGCGCGGGTCGACCCCGACGAGGAGCGCGCGCGCGTGCTGCCGGTCGTCGCCGCCCTCGCGCAGGAGGGTGTCGCCGTCAGCATCGACACCCTGAACGCGTCGACTGCTCTCGCGGCCGTCGAAGCCGGGGCGCAGTTCGTGAACGACGTCTCGGGCGGGCTCGCCGACGACCAGATGGCCCGCGTCGTCGCCGACACGGGCGTGCACTTCGCCGTGATGCACTGGCGGGGTGGTGCCGACGCGCGCGCGGACTTCGCGGATGTCGTCGCCGAGGTGCGTGCGGAGCTCAAGACCCGCGTGGCCGAGCTCGTCGTCGCGGGGGTCGACCCGGCGAAGATCGTGCTCGACCCGGGCCTCGGATTCGGCAAGGACCCCGCCCACAACTGGGCGCTGCTCACGCACCTCGACGAGCTCGCCTCCCTCGGCCACGGCATCCTCGTCGGAGCGTCGCGCAAGCGCTTCATCGGGGCGCTGCTGCCGGAGGGCGCGCCGATGGAGGACCGCGATCTGCCCACCGCCGTGATCTCGGCCCTCGTCGCCCGCCAGGGCGCGTGGGCGGTGCGGGTGCACGACGTGCCCTCGACCCGCCTCGCCCTCGACGTCGCCGCCGCGGTGCTCGGGGCGGGCGATGCCTGAGTCGCCCACCGCTCCCCGTCTCGACGAGATCCGACTCGCCGGTCTGCGCGTCAGGGCGCACCACGGCGTCTTCGAGCACGAGCGCCGCGACGGGCAGGAGTTCGTCGTCGACCTCGTCGTGCGCCTGCCCCTCGGCCCCGCGGCCGCGGGCGACGACCTCGGGCGCACAGTGCACTACGGCGAGCTCGCCCAGCGCGTCGTCGACGCGGTCGAGCGCGACCCGGTCGACCTCATCGAGACGGTCGCGGAGCGCGTCGCCGCCGTCGCGCTCGAGTTTCCGGCGACGCACGAGGTCGAGGTGACGGTGCACAAGCCGTCGGCGCCGATCGCCGTGCCGTTCGACGATGTCGCCGTCGTGATCGTCCGCCGCCGCGAGAGCGGGGCCGGCGCGTGAACGTGCAGCTGCGTCGCATCGAGGCGGATGCCGTCGTCGCCGTGGGCAGCAACCTCGGCGACCGGCAGGCGACCTTCTCGAGCGCGGTGCGGGCGCTCGCCGACGCCGACGGTGTCGAGCTGCGGGCCATCTCCACGCCGATCGAGACCGTCGCGGTGCGCCCCGACGGCGACGATCCCGACGCGCCTCGCTACCTCAACGGCGTCGTGCTCGTGCGCACCCGCCTCGCGCCCCGCGAACTGCTGACCCTGCTGCACGCGATCGAGGATGCCCACGGGCGCGAGCGCACCGAGCGGTGGGGCGACCGCACCCTCGACCTCGACCTCATCGACTACGCGGGGATGCGCTCCGACGACCCCGACCTGACGCTGCCGCATCCGCGCGCGCATGAGCGTGCGTTCGTCCTCGGTCCGTGGGCCGAGGTGGCCCCGGAGGCCGTGCTCGTCGGCCACGGCCGGGTCGCCGAGCTCGCCGCCGCACGGGAGCAGCGGTGACGCGCACCCGGGTCTCGACGCTCGTCGTCCTCGTCGCCGTCGGCGGTGCGGCGGGCTTCCTCACCCAGATCGCGCTCGCCGCAGCCGGGCTGCCGAAGTACCGCCCCGACTACACGCTCGCGCTCAGTCTGCTGTTCCTCGCCGGAGTGGTGATCGCGCTCGCGCTGCCCATCCGCCGCGCCACGCGCGCCGAGGTGCGCACGCGCATCGACCCGTTCCATGCGACCCGCGTCGTCATGTTCGCGAAGGCGTCGAGTCTCGCCGGGGCGCTCCTGACGGGTGCCGCAGTGGGGCTGCTCGCCGAGCTGCTCACGCGCAGCGGCGGACTCAACGGCGACGCGCTGCTGCGGTCGCTCGCGGTCCTCGGCGGTGCCGTGGCGCTGCTCGTGGCGGGGCTCGTCGGCGAGTGGCTGTGCACGGTGCCCCCCGGCGACGACGAACCCGGCGGCCCCGATCGGGCGCCCGCTAGCCTGGAGCCGTGAGCTCGAGAATCGACCCGGTGCCGGGGGAGTGGCGGCGGGTGTCGCCCAAGTATGTGACCGTCGAGTTGCTCGGCACCCTCATCTCGGCGGTGTTCCTCGTCGGCGGGTCGAGCGTCCCGTGGCTGCTGACGGGGCTGCCCGGACTCGCCGCGATCCCGGCCGGGCTGCTCGTCGTCCACGTGCTCGCCGCGATCTTCACGCCACGCCGCGTGCGCGCTCTCGGCTACCAGTTGCGCGACGACGACCTCGTGTTCCGCAAGGGCATCATGTTCCTGCGCGTCGTCGCCGTGCCCTACGGCCGCATGCAGCTCGTCGACATCAACCGCGGGCCGCTCGTCCGCGCGTTCGGACTGTCGGAACTCAAGCTCGTGACGGCGGCCGCAGCGAGCCACATCACGATCCCCGGTCTGACCGAGGCCGACGCCGAGCAGCTCCGCGACCACCTGGTCGAGCTCGCGGAGAGCCGCCGGGCGGGACTGTGACCACCCCGGAGGGCGCCGTGCCCGACGACGCGACGCCCGACGACGCGACGTCCGAAGCTCCTCCGGAGGCGATGCTCCCCGGCGGCGGTTCGACCCATCTCGCCGACGGCGAGTGGCACCGGCTGCATCCCGCGACCCCCCTCCTGCGCGGCGGACTCGCCCTCGTGGCGATCGCGGGCATCCTCATCGCGAACCTGCGCGAACGACTCGTCGAGTGGTTCCTGCCGGGCGTCGCGTGCCCGCCGGGCGCGGACGACTGCTCGAACGGCGATCCGGTGAGCTACCTCATCGACTCGGGCAACCTCCTCATCGCCCTCGCCGCCGCGCTCGGCGTCGTGCTCATCGTCATCGTGTTCTTCTACATCTCCTGGCGGATGCACACCTTCCGCATCACCGCCGAGGTGGTGGAGGTGCGCAGCGGCGTGCTCTTCCGCACGCACCGCAAGGCACGGCTCGACCGCATCCAGGGCGTCTCGATCAACCGCCCGCTGTTCGCGCGCATCTTCGGCGCCGCGAAGCTCGAGGTCGAGGTCGCCGGTCAGGACGCGAACGTGCAGCTGTCCTACCTCGGCAACGCGCTCTCCGACGGCTTGCGCGCCGACATCCTGCGTCTCGCCTCGGGCGTGCGCGCCCGGTCGGCTCCGGCCGCGAACGGGCCGAGCGGCTCGCTGATCGACCGCCGCGTGCAGGAGCTGCTCGCGCCCGAGCTCGACCCCTCGCTCGCGCCGCCCGAGTCGGTCGTGCGCATCCCCGCGTCGCGCCTCATCGGGTCGACGCTGCTGTCGGGCAGCATGATCTTCCTGCTGCTCGCGGTCGTCGCGGTCGTCGTCATCCTCGTGCTCGGCTCGACCGTCGCGGGCGACTTCTACTGGATCCTGTTCACCCTCATCCCGATCGCGCTCGGCTTCGGGTCGTACCTCGTGAACCGCGTCATCAAGTTCCTGCGGTATTCGATCGCGGCGACCCCCGACGGCGTGCGGGTCGGCTACGGGCTGCTGTCGACCCGCAACGAGACGCTGCCGCCGGGCCGCATCCACTCGGTGTCGGTGAGTCAGCCGCTGCTGTGGCGGGCCGCCGACTGGTGGACGATCAAAGTCAACCGTGCCTCCCGCGGGTCGAGCGCCGACGGCGGGCAACAGGCCCAGCAGTCGTCGGAGGTGCTGCCGGTCGGCTCGCGCGACGACGCGTTCCGGGTGCTCGGGCTGCTGCTGCCCGAAGTGGTGGAGGCGGACGAGGCCTCGCCGGAGCGGCACGAGCTGCTCGCGCGCGGACTCGTCGGCCGCGGGGGCGACGCCGACTTCACGACCTCGCCGCGCCGAGGCGCCGTGCTGCGCTGGTTCTCGTGGCGCCGCAACGGGTTCGCGCTGCTGCCGGGGGCGGTGCTGCTGCGCCGCGGGGCGATCTGGCGGGAGCTCGCGATCGTGCCGATGCCGCGCGTGCAGAGCGTCGCGCTCGAGCAGGGTCCGCTCGAGCGCTCACTCCGACTCGCGGGCATCAACGTGCACACGGTCGCCGGCCCGGTGTCGACGCGCCTCGGGGCGCTCGACGCCGAGGATGCGCAGGCGCTGTTCCGCGACACCGCGGTCGAGTCGGTCGCCGCGGCGCGCGCCGACCGCAGCCATCGCTGGCGCGCGGGCGAGTCGTGACCATCCGCTCCGGCCGCCTCGGGATCGGGATCGTCGGAGCCGGCCGTGTCGGTCCCGTGCTCGGGGCCGCGCTCGGCGGAGCGGGCCACGCGGTCGTCGGCATCAGCACGGTCTCGGAGGAGGGGCGCGAACGCGCGGACGCGATGCTGCCCGGCGTACCGGTGCTGCCGGTTCCGGAACTCGTCGAGCGCGCGGAGCTCGTGCTGCTCGCGGTGCCGTCCGACGAGCTCCCCGAGCTCGTCGCGGGTCTCGCCGCCACCGGCGGGTGGCAGGCGGGACAACTCGTCGTGCACACGGCCGCCGAGCACGGAACGGGGGTGCTCGCCCCGGCGGCGGGCCGCGGCGCGATCCCGCTCGCGATCCACCCGGCGATCGCCTTCAGCGGCACGTCGCTCGATCTCACCCGACTGCGGGAGGCGTGGTGCGCCGTCACCGCGCCGGCGCCGGTGCTCCCGATCGCGCAGGCGCTCGTGATCGAGATGGGCGCCGAGCCGGTCGTCGTCGCCGAGGGCGACCGAGCCGCGTACGCCGCCGCGCTCGCCGCGACCCGCGGGCTCGTCGACGGCGTGGTCGAGGATGCCATGGCGCGGCTCGAGGCGATCGGCGTCGAGCAGCCCGGCCGGGTGCTCGGGTCGCTCGTGCGATCCGCGGTCGAGGAGGCGCTCGCCCGCGGGACGACTCCCTAGGCTCCGCCCATCACCCCGGCCCGCGGTCCGAGTCTTTCGACGACCCAGACGGCGTCCTCGCGGCGGCGGCGTCGATGCCGCACCCAGAACCAGATCGCGAGCGCGCCGAACACGAGCCCGACGAGCAGCACGACGAGGCCGATGCCGACCTCGTCCATCGTCATCGCGACCGGCCCGCCGATCATGGCGCCCAGGCCGATCACGCCCGCCGTGAACGCGGCGATCGTCAGCACGCGGTGCCCGGGGCCGAACAGGAGCCACGCCGACGCGAAGGTCGCCGGCAGCCCGCGCCCGCGGGTGTCCCGGTCGGCGGCGTCGAACCAGCGCATCCCGGCGGCGCGCACGCCTCGAACGGCCATGTCGGCGAGGATGCTCCACGCGAGTCCGGTGACGGCGACGGCCCCGAGGACGATCGCGACGCCGATCCCGGTGCCGGGCACATCGACGTCGACCCCCACCGCGGAGGCGATGATCACGCCGACGGCACCCACGGCCATGCCGAGGAACGCGACGACGAACGCGACCCACGCGATCTGACGCGCGCGCAGCAGACCCGCGAGCGGTCGCAACGCCGCGACGGCCGACTCCTCGTCGGCGAGCATGGCGGCGAGCAGTTCGTCGTCGACGGGCTCGGCGGCGACGGGTGGGACCGCGGCAGCGGGGGCGGTCGCGGGTGCGACGGACGCGGCGCCTCCGATGACGACTTCGCCGAGCTCGGCTCGGAGGGCGGCGGCCGACGCGGACACCTTCTTCCCGTCGGCCACGACGTTCGAGGCGAGCTGCTCGGGGCCGAGTTCGTCGGAACCGGCGATGGGCGCGAGTTCGAGGAAGCCCGCGAGCGCGGCCCGTCCCGCGTGGTCGAGTCCGGGCAACGGGCGGCCGGCGACGAGCACCCGCACCGCGGGGCCCTCGGTCGACCGGAACCGGTAGACGAGGTAGGCGGCGCCGTTGCCGCCGGCCGAGACGGTGCGCCAGGCCTCGCGGATGCTCGCGATCGGCACGGTGCGTCGCCCGATGCGCGCGGTACCCGTGGCGGGGTCGTAGGCGAACGGGCGGTAGAGGGCTCCGACACCGAGGTCGAGCCCCGCGAAGCACAGCAGCGCGACACCTCCCGCGACGAGGAACCACCACTTGCCGAGATCGACGAGCCGGCCGAGTCCTCCCGTGAGGAGGAGCCCGAGGGCGAGGCCGGCGATCGAGAGCAGCGGGAACGCGCGACGCGCGGGATTCGTCTGGATCGTGATCATTGCTCGACTGAGTGTACGCGGTGCCCGACGGCTAGCATCGGACGGTGACCGCCCCGCTCGTCGTTCCGACGATCCCCGGCATCCGGTCCTCCCTCGCGGCCCACCGCGCCGACGGCCGCACCGTCGCCCTCGTTCCGACCCTCGGCGCGCTCCACCGCGGGCACCTCGAGCACGTGCGGCGAGCTCGCGAGCTCGCCGACGTCGTCGTCGTGTCGATCTTCGTCAACCCGCTGCAGTTCGGCGCGGGCGAGGACTTCACGAAGTACCCGCGCGACCTGAGCACCGACGTCGAGGCGCTCGCGACGCTCGGCGTCGAGTTCGTCTTCGCTCCGACGCCCGAGGAGATGTACCCCGACGGCGGCACCCAGGTGAAGGTCACCGGCGGCCCCGTCGCGGCGACGCTCGAGGGCCGTTCACGTCCCGGGCACTTCGACGGCGTGCTCACCGTCGTCGCCAAGCTCCTGCAGATCGTGCAGCCCGACGTCGTCACCTTCGGGCAGAAGGACGCCCAGCAGCTCTTCCTCGTGCAACGGATGGTGCGCGACCTCGACATCCCCGTGCGTGTCGAGGTGATCGAGACCGTGCGCGAACCCGACGGGCTCGCCCTCTCCAGCCGCAACCGCTACCTCGACGCGGGGCAGCGCACCGCCGCGCGTGCGCTGAGCCGGGCGATCGAGGCCGCCCAGTCGGCGGGTGACCGGGGGATCGACGCCGTGCTGGCGGCCGCCCAGTCGGTGCTCATGGACGAGGAACTGGTTAGCCTGGATTACCTCAAGGTCGTGAACCCCGCGACCTTCCTCCCCGTCGACGACGACTATCGGGGACCGGCGCGCGTGCTCATCGCCGCCCAGGTCGGCCCCGCCCGCCTGATTGACAACGACTCCCTCTACCTGAACTGAATCGAGCACTGCTGTGACGAACGAGGTCTCCGCGACCGCCCCCGGGGGCACGCCGGTCTTCGAGGTCGAGGACATCGCCGAGCAGAAGGCGGTGCGGCTGGGCAAGCGCGCGCGCCTCCTCGAGGATGCCGCCACCGCCGGCGAGGGACCGTACCCGGTGTCGGTGCCGATCACGACGACGATCGCCGACGTGCGGGAGCGCTTCCCGTCGCTCGAGGCCGACGCGACGACCGGCGAGATCGTCGGCCTCGCCGGTCGCGTGGTCTTCTCGCGCAACACCGGGAAGCTCTGCTTCGCGTCGCTTCAGGCCGGAGACGGGTCGCGCATCCAGGCGATGGTCTCGCTCGACCGGGTCGGCGAGGAGTCGCTCGAGCGCTGGAAGGACCTCGTCGACCTCGGCGACTTCGTCTTCGTGTCGGGCGAGGTCATCTCGTCCCGGCGGGGGGAGCTCAGCATCCTCGTCGCCGACTGGCGTATCGCGTCGAAGGCGCTCATGCCGCTGCCCAACCTCCACTCCGAGCTCTCGGACGAGACGCGCGTGCGCCAGCGCTACCTCGACCTCATCACCCGCGAGCAGGCCCGTGCGACCGTCGTCGCCCGGGCGAAGGTCAACGCGAGCCTGCGGACGACGTTCGCGAGCCACGGCTTCCTCGAAGTCGAGACCCCGATGCTGCAGACCATCCACGGCGGCGCGTCGGCACGGCCGTTCGTGACCCACAGCAACGCGTTCGACACCGAGCTGTACCTGCGCATCGCGCCGGAGCTGTTCCTCAAGCGTGCCGTCGTCGGCGGGCTCGAGCGGGTGTTCGAGATCAACCGCAACTTCCGCAACGAGGGCGCCGACTCCACCCACAGTCCCGAGTTCGCGATGCTCGAGGCCTACCAGGCGTACGGCGACTACTCCTCGATCGCCGACCTCACGCAGGAGCTCATCCAGAACGCCGCCGTCGCGGTCGCGGGCAGCACGACCGTGACGTGGGCCGACGGCACCGAGTTCGACCTCGGCGGCGACTGGGCGCGCATCTCGATGTACGAATCGCTCTCCGAGGCGGCCGGCGTCGAGATCACCCCCGCGACGCCGCTCGACGACCTCGCTGCGCTCGCCGACCGCGAGGGCGTCGAGGTGAAGCTCCCCACCCACGGCAAGTACGTCGAGGAGCTCTGGGAGCACTTCGTGAAGGGCGGACTGGACCGGCCGACCTTCGTGCTCGACTTCCCCGTCGACACGTCGCCCCTCGTGCGCGACCACCGCGAGCTGCCGGGCGTCGTCGAGAAGTGGGACCTCTACGTGCGCGGCTTCGAGCTCGCGACCGGGTACTCCGAGCTCGTCGACCCGGTCATCCAGCGCGAACGCTTCGTCGAGCAGGCCAAGCAGGGCGCCCGCGGCGACGTCGAGGCGATGCGGCTCGACGAGGAGTTCCTGCGGGCGATGGAGCACGGGATGCCGCCCATGGGCGGGATGGGGATGGGCATCGATCGGCTGCTCATGACGCTCACCGGCCTCGGCATCCGCGAGACGATCCTCTTCCCGCTCGTGAAGTGACACCCCGGGGAGTCGGACGGACATGAGGGTTGTCCACCTAATGGGGGACGCGCTAGCCTGACGGTCAACGGCGCGGGCTCACCCGAACCCCCCCCCACGAGTCGGCGTCGACCCGCACATCCCCCACCCCCAAGGATCAGGTTCATGCCCTCCGCTCTCACGCGGCGGGTTTCGGCAGGTGTCGTCGCGTTCGCGCTCGCCGCCGCCGGAACCCTCGTCGCCTCCCCCGCCCTCGCCGCCGTCACGACCGACCCGGTCCCGCTCACCCCCACCGCGGGCACCGTCACCGCCGACCGCACGCCCGAGTTCGGCTGGCAGGCCGGCGACGGCACCCACTGGAGCTTCCGGCATCGCGTCGAGGTGCTCTCCGGCTCGACCCCGGTGCGCTACGGCATCCTGCAGGGCGACACGTCCTGGTCGCCGCTGATCCCGCTGCCCGACGGCGAGTACTCCTGGCGAGTCGCGGGGGTCGAGGGCATCAACGATCTCGGAGCCTGGTCGGCCGCCGTGCCGTTCGCCGTCGACACGGTCGCTCCGGATGTCACGCTCGTCTCGCCCTCCACGGGGCTCTTCAGCGGTGCCGGCGTCGAGGTCTCGGGAACGATCGCCGACCTCCACCCGGGAACCTGGCAGATCGAACTCGACGGCGTCGTCGTCGCGACGGGCACCGGGTCGACGTTCGCGGCGACGCTTCACCCGACGACCGGATCACACTCGATCGTCGTCCGTGCCGTCGACGTCGCGGGCAACTCGGACGCCGGCTCGACCACATCGGTCGCGATCGAGGTGGATGCCGAGGCGCCGAGCCTCGCGCTGACCTCGCCGGTCGACGGATCGTTCGTGCGGCCCGGGCCGAACGTGCGCTTCATCGCGAGCGTCCAGGCGACCGGAACCCAGGCGGACCTCGTCCTGAATGTCGACGGGGCACCCATCCACGCCACCTCGACGACCACGACCAAGGACGTCAACCGTCCCGTCGCGACGGGCTCATGGACCGACGGCTCGACGCATGTGTTCGAGGCCGTCGCGACCGATCAGGTAGCACAGTCGACCGTCCTCAGCGCGACGGTCACCGTGGACGGATCCGACCCGGTCGTCGGCATCGACGCGCCCGCGCGCTTCGACACGCTCGTCGGCACGGTGCAGGTCAGCGGCACCGCGACCGACGCCGGGTCGGGCGTGGCAGGAGTCGAGCTGCGGATCCGCCCGTACGACGCGACGAGCAACTCCTGCTCGGCGCCCGTGGCGACCTACGCGGCGACACTGGGACCGGCCGGCGAGTGGACCGCATCGTTCGACTCGGCGGGGCTCGCCGACGGCGGGTACTGCCTGCAGGCGCGCGCCACGGACGGTGTCGGAAACGCGGCGAACGACCAGGTGAAGCACGTGACGGTCGACAACACCGCGCCGGCGGGTTCCCTCGCGGGCACCTACCCGAGCGGCTGGCACCTCTCGGTCGACCACTTCGCGTGGACCGCACTGAGCGACCCGAGTGGAGTGACGTATGAACTCGCCCTCGGTCGTCACCCGAACGTCGACGCGAACGGCCTCATGACGCAGGTCGACTGGATCGAGACCGGCCTCGCCTCGACGACGTTCGACGTGGAGGTGCCGACCGGCCCGCACTTCTACCAGGTGCGCGCCGTCGACGGCGCCGGGAACGCGACGGCGTGGACTGCCCCGCGCGGCTTCCAGGTGATCGGGGTTCCCGAGGTCGTGGCACCGACGCAGGGCGCCGAGTTCTCCGCGTCGACGATCGTGGCCGAGTGGACCCCGGTCTACGGCGTCGGCGGCGTCGACTACTACGAGATCGAGTACGGACTCGACCGCGACCACGACGGCACCCTGTCGCCTGAGTACCGCACGGTCGACGGCACCGGCTGGAACGGGGGCGCCAACGTGACTCGTACCCAGAGCTTCCCGACGGGCGCGTCCCTCCCCACCGGCTACGAGGGACCGCTCTCGATCCGCGTGCGGGCGGTGTACAACATCCCGCTCGGCGGATCGACCGTCGGGCCGTGGAGCACGCCCATCGTCAACTATCTGCGCGACACCGGCGCGCCGACGGTGACGATCGACGCGCCGATCGACGGAACCGCGACGAAGTCGTCGTCTGTCGATGTCACCGTGACGGCGACGGATGCCGCCGGGCTCGATCGGCTCACGGCCGCGCTGTGGAACGGCGACAACACCGCCTTCCTCCAGGTCATCGGCGTCGCCGACCCGCTGCCGGGCCCGCTGTCGGCCACGCGCACGTGGTCGCTCGACACCTCGGCTCTCCCCGAGGGCGAGTACACGATCCGCGGCGTGGCGCGGGACATCGCGGGGAAGTGGCAGACCACGACGTCGCGTCTCACGATCGACCGCACGGCTCCGACGGTGTCGATCGATGCGCCCGGCGACGGCCTCGTCGTGGGGGCGGACACGGTGGACGTGACGGTCACGGCGACGGACGCCGTGGGACTCGGGCGCGTGACCGCCGCGCTGTGGAACGGCGACAACTCCGCCTTCCTCCAGGTGATCGGCGTCGCCGACCCGCTCCCTGGACCGACGTCCTCGTCGCAGACGTGGACACTCGACACCTCGGGGCTCCCGGACGGGGACTACACGATCCGGGGCGTCGCGCGTGACCTCGCCGGCTCGTGGCAGACGACCACGGCCCGGTTCACGCTCGACACCACTGCGCCGCTCGCGCCGCAGCCGATCAACCCCGAGAACGGGCGGATGCAGGCGAGCGACTCGCCCGTGCTCGACTGGCAGCCGCTCGCCGACGCGGCCTCGTACGAGGTGCGCACGAGCCGCAGCCCCGGGCGTACGCCGAACGTCAACGACGGTGAACTCAACGGGGCCGACGCGGCGACCGTCGCCGTGGCGACCGACGAACTCGCGCTGAGCGGCCTGGCCGACGGGTGGCTCTGGTGGCAGGTGCGGGCGATCGACGCCGTCGGCAACGTCGGCCCGTGGTCGAACATCTGGGCCACCGGTGTCGACACGACGGCCCCCGTCGTGTCGCTCACGAGCCCGGTGGATGGCGCGATCCTCACGAGCGGCGACTTCACGCTGCAGTGGACGGCCCCCGAATCGGGGCTGACCTACGACGTGCGGTCGAGCATCGACGCGGCGACCGACCCGGTCAGCGGCGAGTTGCTCGGCACGACCGGTGGCGGGCAGACCACCACCACGGTGAACGAGCTCGCTCTCGCCGGGGTGCCCGAGCAGACCTACCACTGGCAGGTGCGGGCGACCGACGCCGTCGGCAACGTGGGTCCGTGGACGGCGCCGTGGAGCGTCACCGTCGACCTGCCGACGCTCGCCGTGCCGCCGAGTGGAACGCCGGGCGGCACCACGGGCGGCCCCGGGCCCGACGGCACGGACGAGCCGACCGACCTGACGACGTTCGCCCTCACCGAGGAGCCGGACGAACCGGCCGACGACGAGGAGAACGACGGCGGTTCCGGCTCCGACGGCGGCACCGCGGGGGCCGACCCGCAGAGCACGTCGGCGACCGACCCGGTCGACACCGGCATGATCGCGCTGCTCGTCGGACTCGCTGCCGGGATGCTTCTGTTCCTGCTCGTGTTCCTCGCCTGGCTGCGCCGCCGACAGGCGGCCTGAACGGCCAGAGCCCCGCGGAGCGCCCCCGAACTGGGGTGGTCCGCGGGGCTCTCCCCTGTCCCGCGGAGCACGTCGCGGAATTAGCCTGGCGGAAGACCGGACCCCCGCCGGTCCCCTCGGAGGACGAACCCGTGCGATCCCCCCTCGCCGGATGGATGCGCCCCCCGATCGCGCTTCTCCTCGCGATCGCGGGAGCCCTCGTCGTCGTGCCCGCTGCCCACGCCGGCACGGCATCCCTCGCGCCGGTCGCGCCGATCGCCCCGCTCGAGGGGGAGACCGTGGTCGGCGACCCGGTGCTGGAGTGGACCGCGGCCGATGGCACCGGCTACGAGGTGCGCTGGAACACCGACGGCAGCATCACCGCCGACGGCGCCCTCGACCCCGGCGCGTCGGGTGGTCGGGCGTTCCCCGGCTCGACCTCGCACCAACTCACCGGACTCGTGGCGCCGACCTACTTCTGGCAGGCACGGGCGCTGCCCGACGGCGCCTGGTCGCCCGTCGTGTCGTTCCACCTCGACATCCAACTCGAGACGCTCGACGAACCGGTCGCGCCGGTCGCGCCCACCGCGCCGGAACCGACCCCCGACGCGGGCGCACCGCCGCTCGGATCGACCGTGTCCGGGTTCGTGTGGATCGCGTCGGCGTCGACGTTCGCCGGCCTGCTGCTCGCGGTCGTCGGACGGGAGTGGCTGCGGCTGCGCCGACAGGAGCCGTGACGACGACTGTTAGGGTGCGATCGTGACCCAGTTCCCCCCGGGCGGCTCCGACCGCGACCCGCGTCGCATCTCGACGGCGCGCATCACGACCTGGATCATCGTCGGCGGGATCGGGGTGTTCCTGCTGATCAGCGGCATCATGGGCATCATCGCCAAGGGCTGATGGACCGCCGCACCTCCCGCCTCGTCGCCCTCACCGGGCTCGTCGTCATCGTGGGCGTCATCGTCGTCGCGTTCGTGCTGCGCTGAGCGCGATTACCCTGGAGTCATGCCCGACGACTTCTGGGGAAACGCGATCTTCTCGATCGTGCCGACGCTGCTGTTCGGGGTGGTCTTCTGGTTCGTGTTCCGCGCGATCTTCCGCTCCGACCGCACCGAGCGCGAGACGGCGGCGAAGATCGAGGCCGAGGAGCGCGCCCGCCGCGCCGCAGCGCGTCCGACCGCCGAGCGCTGACGCCCGTCCTCGACGGGGTCAGTCGCGCGGTTGCAGGCGCGCGTTCGGCAACGCGGGTGCCGGCAGTGCCGACCCCGGGTAGCCCTCGACGCGCCCGAATCGCCCGTCCGCACGGCCGCCGTCGATGACCTCCGCCTGCCACTGCTCGCGGAACCCGACGATCTCGTCGTGGCTGCGCCCGACGAAGTTCCACCACATCACGATCGGCTCGCCGAGCGGCGCCCCGCCGAGCAGTACGGCCCGCAGCGGCGCCTCGCCTGCCTCGATGTGCACCTCCGCCGATCCGGGAGGCAGATAGCCGAGGTGATCGGTCGGGATGTCGGTGCCGCCGAAGCGCGGGGCCCCGCTGTCGACGAGCAGCCCGTACTCGAACGTCGGGTCGGCGGGCAGGATCACCGCGCCGCCCGCGGGCAGGTCGAGCTGCGCACCCAGCAGCGGCGTGAAGGCGGTCACGGGAGACGCCCCGCCGTCGAGTGATCCCACGAAGACGCGCAGCGTCGCGTCGCCGATCACGACGGGGGAGGGTTCCGCGTGCTCGAAGAACGGGGCGGTGCCGCGCGCGGCGTCGGGCAGGGCGACCCAGAGCTGCACGCCGTGGAGGTGAGAGGTGGCCGCCGTCGACACCTCCGAGTGCTGGATGCCGGCCCCCGCGGTCATGAGGTTCACCTGACCGGGGCGGATGTGGGCGACCGCGCCGGTCGAGTCGCGGTGCTCGATCTCGCCCTGGAACAGCCAGCTCACCGTCTGCAACCCGGTGTGCGGATGCGGCGGCACGTCCATCGCGCCGGGACCCGACACGGGGTCGGGTCCGTAGTGGTCGGCGAAGCACCACGCGCCGATGAGGCTGCGTGCCCGCTGCGGCAGGGTGCGGCGCACGGTGAGAGCTCGCGGACCGCCGAGGGGCACCTCGCGCGGGGTCAGCACCTCGACCCCCGGAGCCGGCTCGGTCAGGCATACCGTCTCGGCGGGATCGGCCTCAAGGTTGCTCACCCTCGAAGGCTACGACGTAACGTCGAGGGCATGCCCTTAGCGATCGAGGACTACGCGTTCATCGGCGACCTGCACACGGGTGCGCTCGTCGGCACCGACGGCAGCATCGACTGGTTGTGCCTCCCGCGGTTCGACTCGGCCTCGATGTTCGGCGCCCTTCTCGGTGAGCCGGAGCACGGTCACTGGTCGATCGCCCCCGCCGGGGCGACGCGCTGCACCTCCCGCTCGTACCGGGGCGACACCTTCGTGCTCGTGACCCGGTGGGAGACCTCCGACGGCGAGGTCGAGGTGATCGACGCGATGCCGATCGGCAACCGCCGCGCCGACCTCGTGCGGCGCGTGCGCGGCATCCGCGGTCGGGTGCGGATGCGGCAGACCCTGCGCATCCGTTTCGGGTACGCCGACGCCGTGCCGTGGGTGCGTCAGGAGCACCGGGATGACGGGCTGCCCGGGCTCATCGCCGTCGCCGGCCCCGACTCGGTGGTCGTGCGCGGACGCCGGTTCCACGCCGACCGTCTCAGTCACGTCGACGAGTTCGAGATCGCCGCGGGGGAGACCGTCGACACGGTGCTCACCTGGTACCCCTCGCACCGCGAGCCTCCGACCCCCATCGATGTCGACGTCGAGCTGCGGCGCACCGAGGAGTGGTGGACCGACTGGATCGGCGCGTGCGACGACCTCGGCGAGCACGAGGCCGCGGTGCGGCGCTCGCTGCTCGTGCTGCGTGCGCTCACCCACGAGGACACGGGCGGCATCGTCGCCGCCGCGACCACGAGCCTGCCCGAGGAGTTCGGCGGGGAGCGCAACTGGGACTACCGCTACGTGTGGTTGCGCGACGCCGCGCTCACGCTTCAGGCGCTGCTGATCCACGGCTTCCAGGCCGAGGCCGCCGGATGGCGCGACTGGCTGTTGCGCGCGATCGCCGGCGACCCGGCCGACATCCAGATCATGTACGGCATCGCGGGGGAGCGGAACCTCGCCGAGTACGAGTCGACGACGCTTCCCGGGTACGACGGCGCCCACCCGGTGCGCATCGGCAACGCCGCCGCGGAGCAGTTCCAGGGTGACGTCTTCGGCGAGGTCATGCTCGCGCTCGAGCAGGCCCGCCTGGTCGGAGCGGAGGAGAACGAGTTCTCGTGGGCGCTGCAGGTGGCGCTGCTCGGGTTCCTGCTCGAGAACCTGGACCGACCCGATCACGGGCTCTGGGAGATCCGAGGCCCCGAGCGCTGGTTCACGCAGTCGCGCGCGATGATGTGGGCCGCATTCGAGTGCGGCATCCGTGCGGTGCGCGAGCACGGACTCTCGGGTCCGGTCGAACGCTGGGAGGCGGCCCGCGACCGGCTGCGCGCCGAGATCGAGGAGCGCGGCTACGACGCCGACCGTGGACACTTCGTGCAGCACTACGACACGACCGAGGTCGACGCGTCACTGCTGACGCTCGTCCACCTGGGCTTCGTCGACGCCCACGACCCGAGGATGCTGGGCACGGTCGCCGAGATCGAGCGCACCCTGCTGCGCGACGGGCTCGTGCTGCGCTACCGCACCGAGACCGGGGTCGACGGGATCGAGGGCGGTGAGCATCCGTTCCTCGCGTGCTCGTTCTGGCTCGCGCAGCAGTACGCCGAGTCGGGGCGGGTCGAGGATGCCGAGCGACTGCTCGCGCGGCTCGTGAGGTTCTCGAACGACGTCGGGCTGCTGTCGGAGGAGTACGACCCCGTCGCCGGGCGGCACGTCGGCAACACCCCGCAGGCGTTCTCGCACCTGACCCTCGTGCGGGCCGCCGACGCGCTCGCCGCCGCGCGCCGCGGTGCGGGTCTGCCGAGCCGCCTCGACGCCCCCGAGGGCTAAGTTCGGGGTCATGTCGTTCCAGGCGTATCTCGACACGATCGAGACGAAGACCGGTCTCACCCCGCGCGAACTCGTCGCGCAAGCCGAGCAGCGCGGGTTCGGTCCCGGCACGAAGGCCACGCCGATCATCGAGTGGCTCGCCGCCGACTACGGACTCGGACGCGGCCACGCGATGGCTCTCGTGCACGTCATCACGAAGGGCCCGCAGATCTCGGCGAAGCACGTCGGGTCGGGCGGACCCCACGCCGACGCGTCCGACATGCTCTGGCTCGACGGGATGGCGACCAACCCGCAGCGCTCGGGTTAGAGCTAGGGCGCGCAGCCGCCGAGCTCGGCGGCCCGCTCGACGAGCAGCGGCAGCAGCTCATCCCGTTCGACGAACGGGTCGAGGCCCGAGTACGACAGGTGGATCCACAGCGGTCCGCAGATCACGGTGTGCACCTCGCCCTCGGCGTACGCGCCCAGGTCGTCGCTGAACGTCGCCCGATACGAGAAGGACGCGTCGCCGAGTTCGGGGCCGATGCCGGTCTCGAAGGTCAGCGCGGCGCCCGAGTCGTAGGCCACTCCGCTGCCCCCGCACGCGTCGATCCCCGCGGCGAAGGCGTCGAGGGTGTCGCGGAGGTCGACGCCCGGTGCCGCCGCGAGGATCCAGTCGGAGACCCACGACGAGCCATCGGCGCCCTGGTAGAACCGCCAGACCTGCGTCGAGAACGGCTCGTGGTCGGGAATCCAGGACGTCGCCCACGTGCACGGGTCGTACTGCGTCTGGCTCTCGGCGACGGGACCGCCCCCGGTGCCCTCCTCGCCGGGTCGCAGCGCCCAGGCCTCGCCGTACTCCTCCGGCGTGATCAGCAGGGTGGCGAGCTCACGCGCGGCGAACTCGCGCTCGGGCGTCGGCTCGGGAGGCTGCGGGGGCGTGAAGGGAAGCGCGACGCATCCGGTGAGGGCGGCGAGACTCACGGCGACGACGACGGCGGGCAGGCGACGGGTCACGGATCCTCCTCGGTGCTGAGCAGTGCTCGCGTCCACCGTATCCCCCGAACGGGGGACACGCATCCTCCCGCGTTCAGGAGCGCACGACGAGCAGGTCGCCCACCTCGCACTGCAGGGCGTCGCAGATCGCCGTCAGCGTCGAGAACCGGATGGCACGAGCCCGATCGTTCTTGAGCACCGAGAGGTTGACGAGACTCACCCCGACCAGCTCGGCGAGCCTCGTGAGCGTCATCCCGCGCTCGGCGAGCAGCTCGTCGAGTCGGCAGTGGATGCGGCCCGCATCCTCGTCGTCGGCGGGCGCCACTACACGAGGCCTTCCTGGTCGCGCTGCAGGCGCTGCCCGATCTCGAACGCGGCCCCGACGACGGCGAGGGCGAACGCCCAGCCGAGCGGCGCGGGGTCGATCTCGACGAGGAAGACCGGCAGCAGGTCGGACCCGACGGCCGCGGCCGCCTCCGCGTGCGCGACGCCGAGCAGGGCCGGAACGCCGAGCCCCGCGGCGATGACGAGGATGGCGACGACCGCGATGCCCCACGTCGCAGAGCGCACGAACGGCCGGCCGACGAACACCCGCAGGCACAGCCAGGCGACGACGGCGCAGATGCCGAGGGTGAGGAGCGTCGCGAGCGCGGCCGACGCCATGAGCGCCGCGCGGCCGCCCGCCGAGAGCTCGGTCGTGAGCGTCACGGCGTCGAACGTCGCGCCCGCGAAACCGGCGTCGAGCGGCTCGGCGGTCGGTACGCCGCTCAGCGTCACGGGGCCGGCCGTCAGATCGGCCAGGCGCACGACGAGGAACACGAGTTGGACGATGCCGATCGCGGCGGCCGCGCCGGCGATGAATCCGAGGATGGCCTTCTCGGCGAGGTTCGCCGCGCGCTGCGCGCGGCTCGGGGTGGGGGACATCAGACGAGACCCTCCTGTTCGCGCTGGAGCTTGTGACCGATCTGGAACGCCGCCGTGAGCGCGCCGAGCGACGCGATCGCGAAGACGACGACCGGCTCGATGACGAACGGCGTCTTGACGGGGCGCTCCCCGGCCAGGGCCGCGGCCCCGCCGTTCGCGCCCATCGTCGTGAAGAGCCAGCTGAGGATCCAGCCCAGCCCCACGGCGAGCGTCACGGCTCCGATGTATCGCACCGTGCTCGCCGCGAACGCGTCCCCGCGGATGATGTTGCGGATGATGAGGCACGCGAGGGCGATGATCGCGACCACGGCGACGGCGTAGACGACCTCGGCGAGGATGAGCGACCACAGCGTGACGGGCGGCATGTCGCTCACGCTCAGCACGACCTGGGCGGGCACGACCTCGACCTCGGTGCCGCCCGGGCCCACCGGCATCGTGGCGGTCGAGTCGGCGAAGGCGGCGGGCACGGGCACATCCCGATTCGGCACGATCTCGGCGATGCGCTGCACCGCCTGGACGACGGTCCAGACGGCGGCGCCGGCGCCGAGCAGGATGGCGACCCAGAGGGCCGCGGTGTCGTTCCGCGAGGGAACGGGGGTGGACGACATCCGTCTCTCCTTATCGATTCTCGATGTTATCGACCTACGATAACCATATCGAAGATCGATATGTCAAGCGGCGGTGTCAGGGGTCGACGCGATCGAAGCCCGGATGAGCCGCCCACCCGCCCGACTCGACGACGCGCGTCCCGTCGTCCTCGAGGATCGCGACGGTCACCTCGGACGCCGTCAGAGCGGCGGCGGCCGACCCGGCCACGACTCCCGCGACGACGCTGCCGAGCACGAGCCGTCCGGTCGGGAAGGGGCGCGGGTCGCTCACGCGAGGACCCGACCGGCCCGCCTCACGCCCAGGGCGAACAGCGGCGAAATCGCGCGGCCCCGTCGCTAGCCTCGGATGTACCGACGCCTTCCGACCGGCGTCGACAGGAGTTCAGAATGTTCGAGCGTTTCACCGACCGAGCCCGCCGCGTGGTCGTCCTCGCCCAGGAAGAGGCGAAGATGCTCAACCACAACTACATCGGCACCGAGCACATCCTGCTCGGCCTCATCCACGAGGGTGAGGGCGTCGCCGCGAAGGCGCTCGAGTCCCTCGGCATCTCGCTCGACGCCGTGCGCGAGCAGGTGCAGGACATCATCGGCCAGGGTCAGCAGCAGCCGACCGGCCACATCCCCTTCACGCCGCGCGCCAAGAAGGTGCTCGAGCTGTCGCTGCGCGAGGCGCTGCAACTCGGTCACTCCTACATCGGCACCGAGCACATCCTGCTCGGCCTCATCCGCGAGGGCGAAGGCGTCGCCGCCCAGGTGCTCGTCAAGCTCGGCGCCGACCTCAACCGCGTGCGCCAGCAGGTCATCCAGCTGCTCTCGGGCTACCAGGGCAAGGAGCAGGTCGCGGTCGGCGGCAACGACGCGGCGCCCGACAAGGGCTCGCAGATTCTCGACCAGTTCGGCCGCAACCTCACGCAGGCGGCGCGCGACGGCAAGCTCGACCCCGTCATCGGGCGCGAGAAGGAGATGGAGCGGGTCATGCAGATCCTCTCCCGTCGGTCGAAGAACAACCCTGTCCTCATCGGCGAGCCCGGCGTCGGCAAGACCGCCGTCGTCGAGGGCCTCGCGCAGGCGATCGTGCGCGGCGACGTGCCCGAGACGCTCAAGGACAAGCAGCTCTACACGCTCGACCTCGGCTCGCTCATCGCCGGGTCCCGCTACCGCGGCGACTTCGAGGAGCGCCTCAAGAAGGTCACCAAGGAGATCCGCA
>CAMLMQ010000008.1 GCA_946481135.1 uncultured Microbacteriaceae bacterium | reverse complement strand
TGCTCACCTTCCTGCGCTTCGACCAGCGGCGCGCGGCGGCGACGTCGCTCGCCGCGATCGTGCTGTCGTCGCTGTCGGGCAGCGTCACCTATCTCGCCGCGGGGCATGCGGATGTCGTCGCGGGCCTGCTGCTCGGCGGCGGCGGGGTGGTCGGCTCGTTGATCGGCACCCGACTGCTCAAGGTGCTGCCGATCGCGGCGCTGCGCTGGGGTTTCATCGCGCTGCTCGTGCTCATCGCGGCGCGCATGCTGCTCGTCGTGCCGGATCGCGGGGACGGACTCGAGCTCACGGTGGGAGTGGCCATCGGACTCGTCGCGTCGGGCGTCGTGATGGGCGTGCTCGCCGGGATGTTCGGCATCGGCGGCGGCGTGCTGATCGTGCCGCTGCTCATGACGCTGTTCAGCGCGAGCGACCTCGTCGCGAAGGGCACGTCGCTGCTCGCGATGATCCCGATCTCGCTCACCGGATCGGTGGCGAACATCCGCTACCGGCTGATGCGACCCCTCGACGGGGTCGTGATCGGGGTCGCCGCGCTCGTCGCGTCGTTCGGCGGGGCGCAGCTCGCGTTCCTCATGCCGCCGTGGCTGTCGTCGCTCATCTTCGGGGTGTTCGTCTTCGCGACCGCCGTGCAACTGACGATCCGTGCCATCCGTCAGCACCGCGCGGCGCGCGACGGCGACGCCACCTGACCGGCCTCAGACGTCGAGCGTCTCGCCGGGCTGCAGCTCGCTGAAGGTGCCGCCGCCCTGCTCGGTCGCCCACTTCAGGCGCGCCGCGCCCATCTGCTTGCCGGCCACCGACAGCGTCATGTCGTGCACGTAGAACGCCCGCTTGGGCTTCACGTCGAGCACGTAGTCCATCGCCTCGCCGATCTTGAGCCACGGGGCGCCGATCGGGGCGGCGAGGGTGCCGACCTGCGCCTCGGGCACCGTGTACGAGTCGCCCGCGTAGTAGAGCTCGTCGTTGACGAGCACGCCGACGTTGTCGATCACCGGCAGCGAGGAGTGGATGACGGCGTGCTGCCCGCCGAAGAAGCGCAGCGTGAAGTCGCCGACCTCGACCGTGTCGCCGGGGGCGACGACCTCGACCGTGAACTCGTCACCCATCGCGGTCGCGACCCCCTGCGGGCCGAGGATGCGCGCATCCGGGCTCTTGTCGAGGATGCGGCGCACCTGCTCGGGCGTCCAGTGGTCGGCGTGCTCGTGGGTCACCACGATCGCCGTCACTGCCGGGTATTCGGGCGGCGTGAGGAAGCTGCCGGGGTCGATGACGAGGCTCTCGTCGCCGAGCGTGACGAGCAGGGTCGCGTGTTCGTACTTGGTGATGCGCACGGTGCGACTTTATCGCCGAGCGTGCATCGGAATACCCCTAGGGGGTATGGTGTTGACATGATCGACGACCTGAAGAAGAGGGCGCTGCACCGCGCACGCATCCTCGAAGGGCAGCTGCGCGGGGTGCAGAAGATGATCGAGAACGAGGACTACTGCGTCGACATCATCACGCAGACCCTCGCGATCCAGAAGTCGCTGCGCAGCCTCAACAAGCTGCTCGTCGAGAACCATCTCCGCACGCACGTCGCGGAGATGTTCGCCGCCGGCGGCGACTCCCAGGAGGCCGCCGTCGCCGAACTGCTCACCGTCTACGAACTCGAGAACCGGAGCAAGTGATGTCCCACGATCACCACGTGCATGACCACGCTGCGCAGGATCACACCACCGATGACCACGGCGCCGGGCACGACCACGGCGCCGGCGACCACGCCGCGCACGAGCACGCCGGGCACGAGCACGCCGGGCACGACCACGGCGGCGGGCACGACCACGCGCACCACCACGCCGACTTCCGCAGGCTCTTCTGGATCAGCCTGATCCTCACCGTGCCGACCCTCGTCTTCTCGATGGGGCTGCAGGAGATCCTCGGGCTGCCCGGCCCGCGGTTCCCCGGCAGCGAGTACGTCTCGGCGGCGTTCGGCGTCGCAGTGTTCGTGATCGGCGGCCGGGTCTTCCTGCAGGGAGCCGTCGGCGAACTGCGCGCGAAGAGTCCCGGGATGATGACCCTCATCTCCCTCGCGCTGCTCGTCGCGTTCGGCTACTCGCTCGCGGTCACGCTCGGGTTCCCGGGTATGGACTTCTGGTGGGAGCTCGCGACCCTGACCACGATCATGCTGCTCGGCCACTGGATCGAGATGCGCGCCATCTCGGGTGCGCGCGACGCACTCGGCGAGCTCGCGAAGCTGCTGCCGGACGAGGCGGAGCTCGTGCACGGCGATCACGTCATGACGGTGCCGCTCGCACAGTTGAGCGTCGGCGACTCGGTGCTCGTGCGCCCCGGCACCCGCGTGCCCGTCGACGGCGAGGTCGTCGACGGCGAGTCGGAGGTCGACGAGTCCCTGCTCACCGGCGAGTCCGCCCCCGTCGCGGCGTCGGTCGGCTCGACCGTCGTCGCGGGCAGCGTCAACGGCGCCGGGGCCCTCACTGTGCGGGTGACGAAGCTCGGCGACGACACCGCGCTCGCCGGCATCTCGCGCCTCGTGGCGGAGGCTCAGGCCAGCCGGTCGGGCGCGCAGCTTCTCGCCGACCGCGCCGCCGCGATCCTGTTCTACGTCGCCCTCGGCGTCGCCGCGATCACGCTCGTCGCGTGGCTGCTGCTGCGCCCCGACGACCCCGCGTTCGTCGTCGAGCGGGTCGTCACCGTGCTCGTCATCGCGTGCCCGCACGCGCTCGGACTCGCGATCCCGCTCGTCATCGCGCTGACGACGGGTATCGGAGCCCGGCGCGGCATCCTCGTGCGCGACCGCGCGGCGCTCGAAGACGCCAAGGATGTCGACGTCGTGCTATTCGACAAGACCGGCACGCTCACGCAGGGCCGCCAGGGGCTCGCGGCGGTCACGTCGGCGCCCGGCGTGGATGCCGACGAGGCGCTCGCCCTCGCGGCGGCCGTCGAGTCCAAGTCGGAGCATCCGATCGCGCGGGCGATCGTCGCCGGGGCGCAGGAGCGCGGGCTGAAGGTGCCGCGGTCGTCGAAGTTCGCCGCCCTCGCGGGGCGTGGCGCGCAGGCCGTCGTCGACGGCCGGGAGCTGCGGGTCGGGTCGTCGCGCGTGGCGTCGGAGGCGGGCATCCACCTCGACGCCGCCCTCGTGCACGCCGCCCGGGATGCGCAGCGCGACGGGTCGACGGTCGTGCACCTGCTCGAGGGCGACCGGGCGCTCGCGACGTTCGCGCTCGCCGACGTCGTGCGCCCCGAATCGGCGGAGGCGGTCGCCGAGCTCAAACGCCGCGGCATCCGCGTCGCGATGCTCACGGGCGACTCGAACGAGGTCGCGCGGGTCGTCGCGGCGCGGCTCGGCATCGACGAGGTGTTCGCCGAGGTGCTGCCGGCGCAGAAGTCGGCGACGGTCGAGAAGCTGCAGTCCGGCGGCGAGCACCGGGTGGCCATGGTCGGCGACGGCGTCAACGATGCCCCCGCCCTCGCCCGTGCCGACATCGGCATCGCGATCGGTGCGGGCACCGACGTCGCGATCGAGTCGGCGGGTGTCGTGCTCGCGTCGGACGACCCGCGCGGGGTGCTCGACATCCTCACCCTGAGCCGCGCCGCCTACCGCAAGATGCTGCAGAACCTCGCGTGGGCCACCGGCTACAACGTGATCGGCCTGCCGCTCGCCGCGGGCGTGCTCGCGGGGGTCGGGTTCCTCATGCCGCCCGCGGCTGGGGCGGTCGTGATGTCGGTCTCGACGATCGTCGTCGCGCTCAACGCGCAGCTGCTGCGGCGGGTGCGCTTCCGGAGGTAGCGCCGCCGTTAGTTGCACGCGCGCCCGTCCTCACCGCGCGCGTGCAACTAACTCAGGCGAGAGGGGCAGGACTGGCATACTCGCAGCCATGCCCGCGACGCCGCGCCCGAAGAGAATCGTCGTCGCCATCAACCCCTCGGCGTCGTTCGGCGCGAGTCGGGATGTCGGCCCCGCCGTCGTACAGACCCTCCGCGCGATGGGGCACGAGGTCACGTCGCTCACCGAGCCCGACTTCGAGCAGTTGCAGGCGTCGGCGCGCGCGGCGCTGAAGAAGCGGCCCGACGCGCTCGTCGTCGTGGGTGGCGACGGGATGGTCAACCTCGGCACCAACCTCGTCGCCGGTACGCGCGTGCCGCTCGGCATCGTGCCGTCGGGCACCGGCAACGACATGTCGCGGGGACTCGGCATTCCCCACGACGACACCGAGGCCGCGATCCG
Organism: uncultured Microbacteriaceae bacterium; assembly: GCA_946481135.1. The sequence continues at coordinate 34,852 of CAMLMQ010000008.1, read as the reverse complement.
CGTGCTCGACGCCGCACTCACCGCCGGACCCCGCACGATCGACGCCGGGCGCGTGCGCTGGACGGATGCCGACACGGGCGAGGCGGGGGAGCGCTGGTTCGCGTGCGCCCTCTCCGCCGGGTTCGACGCGAAGGTCAACGAGCGGGCGAACGCGATGCGGCATCCGAAGGGGGCGAGCCGCTACATCCTCGCGGTGCTCGCCGAGCTCGTCGGCATGCACCCGGTCGGCTACCGACTCGTCATCGACGGCGTCGTGTCGCAGCGCCGGGCACTGCTCGTCGCCGTCGCGAACAACGTCTCGTTCGGCGGCGGCATGACGATCACGCCGGACGCCGACGTCGCCGACGGGCTGCTCGACGTGTTCATCGTCGAGCCGCTGTCGCGGGTGAAGTTCCTGCGGCTCTTCCCGAAGGTGTTCAGCGGAGCCCACGTCGGGCACCCCGCGGTCGAGATCCGACGGGCGCGCACGGTGCGCATCGAGGCCGACGAGACCATCGCGACGTACGGCGACGGGGAGCGGTTCGCGCCGCTCCCGGTCGACGTCGAGGTCGTGCCGGGGGCCCTGCGGGTGCTCGCCCCGCACCCCTGAGCTCCGCACCCCGCGGCGATTTCACGAGCGCCCGGAGCCTGTGGCATACTCGGAGGGTTGTTCGTGCGGCCCCATCGTATAGCGGCCTAGTACGCCGCCCTCTCACGGCGGTAACGCGGGTTCGAATCCCGCTGGGGTCACCAACACCGGAAGTCCTGGTTCGCCAGGGCTTTCCTTCTTTAACGGCCCGCGCCGGCGCGAGCGGGCCGCCGCCACACCGGCTCCGCGGCGGCGAGCTCCTCCTCGGTCGCGACCCGGAACGCACCGACCGGAGAGGCGTCGACGGCACGCCGGCCCTGCCCGCGCGTCGCCCGCAGGCTCGCGACGATCGACACCGCGATGATGCTCGCGACGACCGTGAGACTCACCCAGGTGGGGATCTTCACGACGTCGAGCAGCAGCATCTTCACCCCGACCCAGACGAGCACGGCCGAGAGGCCCGCCTTGAGGTACACGAAGCGGTGCACGAGGTCGGCGAGCAGGAAGTACATCGCGCGGAGGCCGAGGATCGCGAACGCGTTCGCGGTGAACACGAGGAACGGCTCGGTCGTCACGGCGAAGATCGCGGGGATCGAGTCGACGGCGAACACGATGTCGGTCAGCTCGACGAGCACGAGAACCGCGAGCAGCGGCGTCGCGAGCACGACCCCGCGCGATCGGATGAGGAAGCGCTGCCCGTGGTATGCGTCGGTCATCGGCACGAGGCGACGGAACAGCCGCAGCACACGCGAGCGCTGCGGGTCGACGTGCTCGTTGCGGGAGCGGAACATCCGCCACCCCGTGTAGATGAGGAACGCGGCGAAGAGGTAGAGCACCCACGAGAAGTTCTCGATGAGCGCCGCCCCCGCCGCGATGAACACCCCGCGGAACACGAGTGCGCCGAGCACGCCGAGGAACAGCACGCGGTGCTGGTATTCGCGCGGCACCGCGAACGCCGCGAAGATGATCGCCCACACGAACACGTTGTCGACGGCGAGCGACTTCTCGATCAGGTAGCCCGCGAAGTACTGCTGACCGGGCTCGGCGCCCCAGATCGTCCAGACGACGACGCCGAAGCCGACGCCGAGGGCGACCCACAGCACCGACCAGCCGGCCGCCTCGCGCACCCCGATGACGTGGGCGCGGCGATGGGCGACGAGGTCGACCGCGAGCATGACGAGGATGACGGCGAGCACGGCGAACCAGGCCCAGAGGGGCACGGACATGCGAAGACCTCCACGAGTCGTCGTGAAGGTCTCATCGGCCGTGGAGGCCCGGCGCCCCGGATCCCGCTCGGGAACGTCGTGACGAGACGCCGCAGGGATTACTCCCCTTCGCGATCAGTGAAGCATGCGGCCGGTCACGCGATGCTGGAGGGATGCTGGGAGATCACCGAGCGCCCGCCTCCTCGAGCACAGCGAGCAGCTGGTCGGGATCATGCGCGAAGCGTCCGAGGAAGAGTCCGTCGACCGCATCCCCGAGCGTCGTCAGCAGCCCCGGACCCGCCGAGCCGCCGTAGAGCACGACGGAATCCGGGCGGCCGAGCTCGTCGACCGCCTCCCGCAACGACGCGCACACCCGCGCGATGTGGTCGGGCGTCGCGGGCTCGGAGGCCCCGATCGCCCAGTGCGGCTCGTACGCGACCCCGACGCGACCGGGTGGGGCGTCGGCGAGGGCGCTGCGCAGCTGCGCGACGACCGTCGCCGGGGCGGCGTCGGCATCCCGGGTCGCCTCGCCGACGCAGATCAGCGGGGTGAGACCTGCCCGCAGGGCGGCGGCGGTCTTCGCGGCGACGACCTCGTCGGTCTCGCCGAACAGGCGGCGGCGTTCGGCGTGCCCGACCTCGGCCCACGTGCCGCCGACCTCGGCGACCTCTGCCGCGCTCACCTCACCCGTGAAGGCGCCCGAGTCGGCGGCGGCGACATCCTGCGCCCCGACGCGCACGCCGAGACCATCGAAGGCCTCGAGGGCGGCCGCGAGCTGCAGGTGGGTGGGGAAGACGACGAGCTCGGTGTCGCCGAGTCCGCCGCGAGTGCGCAGACGCGCGGCGACGTCGGCGAACCACGTGCGGGCGCGTTCGTGCCCGAAGTACATCTTCAGGCTCACGCCGATCGTCGTCACGCGGGGGAGCGCCCCTCGTAGTCCTCGATCACGGCGACCTTCTCGGCCGACGCCGACGCGGGGTCGAAGCGGTAGTCGAGCCACTCGCGCGCGAGGCGGCGGGCGAGCTCCAGTCCGATGACGCGCTGGCCCATCGTGAGCACCTGCGCGTTGTTGGAGAGGATGCTGCGCTCCACCGAGTAGCTGTCGTGCGCCGTCACCGCGCGGATGCCCGCGACCTTGTTGGCGGCGATCGCGACGCCGAGGCCCGTGCCGCAGACGAGCAGCGCGCGGTCGGCCTTCCCGGCGGCGACGAGTTCGGCGGCCTCGATCGCGACGCTGCCGTACGACGGCCCGCCCGCGGCGTGGACGCCGACGTCGACCACCGACGCGACGCCGGGATGCGCCTCGAGGTCGCGCTTGAGGGCCTCCTTGTAGTCGAGGCCGGCGTCGTCGCTGCCGACGACGATGCGCAGGGGATCGGGAACCAGGGCTTCAGGCATGGGATGCTCCGTTTCCGGCGAGGGTCTCGCCGACGGCGGTCACGATGAGCGCGAGTGATGTCGCGCCGGGGTCGGGAGTGCCGACGCTCTTCTCGGTGTGCGTGCGGGCCCGGCCGACGCGCGGCGGCAGCACGGCCGTGTCGGCGGCGGCCCCGGTCGCGATCGCGGCGGCGTCGCGCCACGCGTCGCGCGGAGCGGATCCGGCGGCGATCGCCGAGGCGAACGCGTCGCGGAACGGCACGAGCGCGTCGACGAGCGTCTTGTCGCCCACCTCGGCGCCGCCGTGCGCGGTGACCGCCTGCGCCGCGGCGGTGAGTCCCGCCGAGACGGCTCCGGCATCCGGACGGCCCTCGTCGCCGAGGGCGCGGGCGAGCTCGGCGAGCATGAGCCCCCACAGCACGCCCGACGCGCCGCCCGCCCGATCCGACCAGGCGTCGGCGGCGCGTTCGAGCGTCGTGCCGGAGCCCGCTCCCGCGTCGGCGGCGACGCGCGCGGCGTCGAGGGCGGCGCGGGCTCCGCGCAGCATCCCGAGGCCGTGGTCGCCGTCGCCCGCGATCGCGTCGAGGCGGCCGAGTTCGTCGACGTTGGTCTCCAGCACCGCGACGGTCGCCGCGAGCGCGTCGACCACGTCGGCGGCGAAGGCGCGGGATGCCGCATCCGCGGGCGGGACGGGCTGCGCCTCGGCGGTCGTCCCCTCGACGACCACCGCCGCGACGGCGGGCGCCATCGAGCCGCGGCGGTACGCGGGGGTGTCGACGGGGACGGCCCACAGCTCCTCGAGCTCGGCGTCGGGCCAGAACAGCGTGAGCGAACCGCCGGCCATGTCGAAACTCGTGCAGTACTCGCCGACGTGCGGGTCGACCACGTCGAGCCCGGCCTCCTGCAGCAGCCGCGCGATGCGGCCGTAGACGACGAAGAGCTCCTCGTACTTGAGCGACCCGAGCCCGTTGAGGATCGGCACGACGCGCGCCCCCGCGTCGGCGGGCGCCTCGGCGAGCAGTCGGGTCACGAGCAGTTCGGCGAGGCCGTCGGCGGTGGGCACGTCGACCTCGTCGATGCCGGGCTCGCCGTGGATGCCGAGGCCGATCGCCATGCGGCCGGGCGGCACCTCGAAGAGCGGCGTCGGCGCCCCGGGGAGGGTGCAGCCGCTGAACGCGACGCCGAACGAGCGGGTGAGGTCGTTGGCGCGGCGCGCGACCCGCGCGACCTCCGCGAGGTCGGCCCCGGCCTCGGCGGCCGCGGACGCGATGCGGAACACGACGAGGTCGCCCGCGATGCCGCGTCGCGTCTCGCGCTCGGCGTCCGGCGCACTCGCGACGTCATCCGTCACGAGCACCGTCTCGCACGGGATGCCGTCGGCCCGCAGCCGCGCCTGGGCGGCGTCGAAGTTGAGCACGTCGCCTGCGTAGCGCCCGTAGGAGAAGAGCACACCGCCGCCGCGCTCGGCCGCCGTCGCGACGGAGAGCACCTGCTGCGTCGACGGCGACGCGAAGAGGTTGCCCATCGCGGCGCCGTGCGCGAGGCCGCGGCCGACGAGTCCGCCGAACGCGGGGTAGTGGCCCGAGCCGCCGCCGATGACGACCGCGACCTGGCCCTCGGGCACCTCGGTGCTGCGCACGACGCCGCCCGACACGCGGCGCACGTGGGCGCCGTTCGCGGCGACGAAGCCCGCGATCATCTCGTCGACGAAGTCGTCGGGGTCGTTCCACAGGCGGGTCATGCGGGGGTCTCCTCGGAGTCGGCAGGGGGGACGGCGGCGCCGGTCGCGGCACGCAGGTCCTCTCCGGTCTGCGTCAGGTGGCGACGCATCGCCGCGGCGGCGGCTCGCGGGTCGCGGGCGGCGATCGCGTCGAACACCGCCTCGTGCTCGGCGATCAGGTCGTCGATGTCGGGGCCGTGCGCGGCGAGGTGCGCGCGCAGCGTCTCGGCGCGGCTCGCGCGCAGCGGCTGCTCCATGCCCTGGATGAGCACGTCGAACATGCGGTTGCCGCTCGCGGCGGCGATGAGCGCGTGGAACTCCAGGTCGGCGGCGTTGTACGCGTCGGGCTCGGCACGCAGCTCCCGCATCCGCTCGAGCGCGTCGCGCAGGGATGCGACCTCGTCGTCGTTGGCGCGTGCCGCGGCGAGCGACGAGGCGGCCACCTCGACCGCGAAGCGCAGCTCGAGCAGTTCCATGAGGGCGCGCGGATCGCGGCGTACGGCGGCGTCGAAGAACGCGGTGAGCGGCTGCGCCGTCGCCGCGGCGACGGTCGAGCGTCGCCCCCGCCGCACGTCGACGAGCCCCCGCGCGGCGAGCACCTTGACGCCCTCCCGCACGGTCAGTCGGCTGATCGCGAGTTCGTCGGCGAGCTCCCCCTCCGACGGCAGTTCGGCACCGGGCGCGAGGCCGCCGTCGAGGATGAGGGCTTCGAGGTGGCGGACGACCTGCTCGGGCCCGGAGTCGCGGATCGTCGTCGGGTCGACCACGAGAACCTCCTCGTTCCGTTTCGTGCGGGATGGCGCCATCATGTCAGATATCAGATAACCTGGCCACCGCCCGGCTGCTCGGCCCGGCCACTCGACGAGGAGCGACGGATGGCGAACGACCCCACCCCCCGCGAACCACGGGGCGACGACTGGATCCTCGCCGCCGCGATGCTCAACTTCCCGAGCCAGCAGCAGGCGGCCCCCGACGCCTGGCGACGGTCGCTCGGCGAGGTCGCCCGCGCCGGGTTCCGCCACGTCGACCCGACCGACAGCTGGCTGCGCGTCGCCGATCTGGACCCGGCCGGTCTCGACGCGTTCCGGGACGCGGTCACCGACGCCGGCCTCGTCGTGCCGGCCATCTCGACCGCGCGACGCAGCGTCATCGACCCGCGCGACGGCGACGACAACCTCGCCTACAGCCACCGCGTGATCGACACCGCCGCCGCGCTCGGCGCGCGTCACGTGTCGCTCAGTCTCATGCGCCCGCTCACCGACGCGCAGCGCGCGGTGACCTGGTTCTGGACCGTCGACGGCGCGCACGACCCCGACGACGGCAGCCTGTGGGATGCCGCGGTCACCCGCCTGCGCGAACTCGGCGACCACGCGGCCTCGGTCGGCGTCGACGTCTCGCTCGAGCTCTACGAAGACACCTATCTCGGCACCGGCGAGCAGTCGGTGCGGCTCGTCGAGCAGATCGACTCGCCGGCCGTGTGGCTCAACCCCGACCTCGGCAACCTCGTGCGGCGGCAGGGACCGGTCGAGCACTGGCTCGACCTCATCCGCGCGTGCGCGCCCTTCACGCGGTACTGGCACGTGAAGAACGTGCTGCGCCTCGAAGACCCCGCGACCGGCACCGTGCTCACCGCGCCCGCGCCGCTGCCCTCGGGCGTCATCGACTACCGCACGGCCGTCCGCGTCGTGCTCGAGGCGGGCGCCGACGTCGCGTTCTGCCTGGAGAACTACGGCGGCGACGGGCTCGCCGTGAGCGCGGCGAACCGCGACTACCTGCTCGGCATCCTCCCCGTCCGGGGAGACCACACGGGAGAAGAGGACACATGATCGAGGAGATCCGCCGCGTCGCCGTCGTCGGCAGCGGCTACATGGGAGGGGGCATCGCCCAGTCGCTCGCGCGCGTCGGCCTGCCCGTCGCGATCGCCGATGCGTCGGCCGAGCTCGCCGAGGCCGCGCGGGTGCGGCTCGTCGAGGAGGCCGAGCGGTTCGAGGCGGCCGGGGTCTTCCCGCCCGGCTCGGCGGATGCCGTGCGCGCGAACCTCACGGCCGCGCCCGATCTCGAGACCGCGGTCGCCGATGCCGACTTCGTGCAGGAGGCGGTGTCGGAGGTCGTCGCGATCAAGCACGACGTGCTCGCCCGCATCTCCGCGGCGGCACCGGTCGACGCGATCATCGGCAGCAACACTTCGACGATCCCCGTGCACGAGCTCGACGAGGCGGTCACGCATCCCGAGCGGTTCCTCAACGTGCACTGGAGCAACCCGGCGCCGTTCGTGCCCGGCGTCGAGCTCATCGTCGGCCGCCACACCGATCCCGCGACGGTGCCGGTCGTCAAGCGGATGCTCGACCGCGCCGACCGCGTCGGGGCCGAGGTCGCCGACGTGCCCGGCTTCGTGCTCAACCGGCTGCAGTACGTGCTGCTCAAGGAGGCCGCGTCGCTCGTCGAGGAGGGCGTCGCGACCGTCGAGGATGTCGACGCCATCGTGCGCACGACGTTCGGGTTCCGCCTGGCGTTCTTCGGGCCGTTCGCGATCGCCGACATGGCGGGGCTCGACGTCTACGCGAACTGCTTCCGCACGTTCGAGGACGAGTACGGCGAGCGCCTCGCGGCGCCGCAGATGATCCTCGACCAGGTCGCGGCGGGGCGCCACGGCGTCAAGTCGGGCGCGGGCCTCACGGGCGACATCCCTCCGGAGACCGTGCGCGCCCTCGAGGACTACCGGGCGCGGGCGTACAGTGCGCTCGTGAGACTGCGTGCCGAGCTCGGTCCCTCGCCGCTCGAGTCGGCCTGGGCGGAGCGGGAGTAGGCCCGTGCGCATCCCGGCTGAGGTGACCGTGCTCGACCCCCGGGCCGGGCGGCTGCCCACGGATTCGACGCTGCGCGTGCACTTCGACGACGGGCGGTGGCTCGAAGGCCCCGCGTACTCGCCGCAGGCCCGGCACCTGCTGTTCAGCGACATCCCGAACGACCGCACGCTGCGGCTCGACACCGTGACGGACGACGTCGCGGTGTTCGAGACGCCGTCGCGCTTCGCCAACGGGCGCACCTTCGACGCGCAGGGGCGGGCCGTGACGTGCCTGCACGGCGCGCGCGCGGTCGTGCGGCGCGAGCACGACGGCAGCGAGACGGTGATCGCGGATGCCTTCGAGGGCCGACCGCTCAACAGCCCGAACGACGTCGTCGTCGACCGTCGCGGCGACATCTGGTTCACCGACCCGACGTATGGCATCCAGAGCGACTACGAGGGGCACGCGGCCGCGGAGGAGCAGCCCGTGCGCGGCCTCTACCGGTACCGCACGGCCGAGGGGCGGCTCGAGCTCGTCGCGGGGGCGTTCGAGCAGCCCAACGGGCTCGCCTTCGCGCCCGACGGGTCGGTGCTCTACGTCGTCGACTCCGGTCGCGACGTGCTGCACGCCCTCGGGCCCGACGGATCGGGGCCGGCCCGCACGATCGCGGACGGGCGCACCTTCGACGGCATCCGCGTCGACCGCGCGGGGCGCATCTGGGCGGGCACGCGCGACGGGGTGAGCTGCTTCGACCCCGACGGCACCGAACTCGTGCGGCTCGCGGTGCCCGAGCGGGTGTCGAATCTGTGCTTCGGCGGCGAGGCGGGCAACGTGCTCTACCTCACCGCGACGACGTCGCTGTACTCGCTGCGCACCGCGGTGCGGGGGGTGTGACGGGCCGGCGCGCTCACCCGGTAATATCAAGCAGGTTGATAACCCTGCGATGAAGCCGGAGCCCCCATGCCCCCGATCAGGATCCTCGCCGTCGGCGACCTCGTGCTCGACCAGCCCGACATCGGTCGGTGGTTCGAGCCCTCGACGGAGGTGCTGCGCACCGCCGACGTCGTGATCGGGCAGATCGAGGTGCCGCACACGACCTCGACCGAGGTCGCGACCCTCGACGTGCCGGCTCCCCCCGCCGACCCCGCCCACCTCGCCGCCGCCGCCGCGGCCGGCATCACGGTCGGCACGCTCGCCGGCAACCACGTCTACGACTGCGGCCGCCAGGGCGTGCTCGACACCGTGGGCTACGCGCGCGCCGCCGGGATGGCCGTGACCGGCGCGGGCGGCACCCTCGCCGAGGCGCGTGTGCCCGCCATCAGCCGGGTCGGCAGCCGCGACGTCGGCGTCGTCAGCTACAACTGCGTCGGCCCCCGCGAGTCGTGGGCGACCTCGGCGAAGGCCGGATGCGCCTACGTGCGCGTTCTCACGCACTACGAGCTCGACAGCGCCAACCCCGGGGGCCCGCCGAGCGTCTACAGCTTCGCCGAGAAGGGCAGCCTGCGCGCGTTCGAGGACGACGTGCGCGCCCTCGCCGCCGAGGTGGATGTGGCCGTCGTGGCGCTGCACAAGGGCATCGGGCACGTCGTCGCCGACCTCGCCGACTACGAGCGGGAGCTCTCCTACGCCGCGATCCGCGCGGGCGCGCACGCCGTCATCGGCCACCACGCGCACATCCTGCGCGGTGTCGAGATGTACCGGGGGCGCCCGATCTTCCACGGGCTCGGCAACTTCGTCACCGTCACCGGGGCCCTCGCCGTCGTGCAGGACGACAGTCCCGAACGCGTCGCGTGGGCGAAGCGCCGCCGCAAACTGTTCGGCTTCGAGCCCGACCCCGCGATGCCGCTCTACCCGTTCCATCCGCAGAGCCGCAACACGATGATCGCCGTGCTCGAGGTCGACGAGTCGACCGGAGAACTGTCGGCCGGGTTCATCCCGTGCTGGATCGACGACGACGCGCGCCCCGTGCCGCTCGGCGACGACGCCGAGGGTCGCCGGGTCGCGGCGTACGTCGAGGAGATCTCGCGCGAAGTCGGGTTCGACACCGTGTTCACGTGGGACGGCGACCTCGTGCGGGTGAGCGCCCCCTAGCCCCCGGGCGTGTCTAGGCGGAGGTCGCCGCGCGCCACCGCGCGGGGATCGAGCCGAGCAGTGCCCGCGCATCGTCGTCGAGCACGAGTCCCTCGCGCCGCAGTCTCTCGGTCGCGGCGGTGAACGCCTCCGCGTATCCCCGCTCGTCTCCGAACCGCGCCCGCACGACATCGGCGGGGAAGCGCGTCATCGTGCCGGTCAGCGACGCGCCGATGCGCGGGTCGTCGACCGGTGCCCCCGCGGAGCCCCACGTCGCCTCGGACACGGAGGTGCCGTGCGGCGCGTATGCGGCGAGGGGAGCCTCGACCCACGGGGTGCGCACGCCGCCGAGCACGTTGCCGTCGGCATCCCGGGCGAGGGCGCGCCCGACCTCGAGCGGCGGTCCGGCATGCGAGAAGCGCCCGGCCGACGGCGGGGCGCTGTCGTCGCGCACCCACTCGGTCATCCGCTGCAGCACCGCGCGCGCGACGAGGTCGAGCCGTCCGTCGCCGCGCTCCTCGACGACGCGCACGTCGGGCGACGCGAGGCCCGCGGCCTCGAGCATCGCGACGTTCGTGAGCACCTCGCCGTCCCACGGCTCGATGTGGGCGGTGCCGGCGACCTGGTAGAGCCGATAGCGGTCGCCCGCTTCGTCGGAGTCGGGCCGCGTCTGGTGCTCGTGCGTCTCCGACTCGGTCTCGCTCAGCACCTCGGCGACCGGGATGCCGACGCCCGCGATCGTGCGCCGCGGGTCGTCGGCGGCGATCGGGGCGCTCGCGGGGGAGAGCCGCGGGTAGCCCGCCTCGCCGTGCCCGCCCGACGAGATGAACACGACGGCCGCGTCGACGAGACCCGGGCGGCGCGCGGCGAATCCCTCGCGCACGAAGACCCGCACGAAGCTGCCCGTGGCCGACCACCCCGACACGATCGTGCGGTCGACGACGAGGCCCGGCACCGCGCCGGCGCGCAGCGCCTCGGCGGCGTCGGCGAGGATCTCCCACTCCAGTCCGCCCGGCGGAAGCAGCAGGTCGCCGTACCGCGGGGGCGCGAGTCGGTCCCGCAGCAGCTCGGCCTGGTGCGGGTAGACGGTGACGCCCGCCCACGCGTCGCCCGTGCGCAGCACGTGCGACGCGGCCGCGCGCCACGTGAGCCCCCCGTCCCGGTGGGGATGCAGCGGCTCGAGGTGCAGCACGCCGCTCGCCGTCACGGGGTCGGCGGGGCGCCGCACGAGCAGGCGCGTGCGGTACGGCACGGCCTGCTCGACCCGGTGCGGGTGGCCCGCCCGGTCGGTGCTCGCCCACGTGTCGGCGCGGCCGTCGAGCAGGTACTCCTCTTCGACGTACCCGGCGGCCCCGAGGTCGACGCCGACTCCGGGGGTGTCGAGGCCGGGCAACCAGGCGGCGCCGAATGGGATGCCGGGCGCATCGAGGGGTCGAAGCTGGGGGGTGCGGGAAGTCATCGTCGTCCTCCGGGTCGGAGTTTGCAGAATATCAGGTGGCTTGATAAGTTCTCGTCGCCGGGCAGCCGCCCGTCGGTATCTTGCAAAGGAGCAACCATGCCTCGCATCCCGTCTTGGCTCCGCCGAGCCGTGACGATCACAGCGGCCACCTCCGTCGTCGTGGCCCTCGCATCCTGCACCACCGCCCCCGGCGGGGAGACCTCCGAGCGCGGGGATCTCCTCACCATCCAGTTCCAGGGTCCCCCCATCAGCCTCAACCCCGCACTCGCGGGCACGGGCGGCAGCACCGTCTTCACCTACCTCGCCTACGACCCGCTCATCTACATGACCGGTGAGGGCGAACTCGTGCCCGACCTCGCGACCGAGTGGGAGTTCCTCGACGAGGACAACACCCAGCTCGAGCTCACGCTGCGCGAGGGCGTCACGTTCCACGACGGATCCGAGGTGGATGCCGAGGCCGTCGTCGCGTCGATGAACTACTTCCTCGAGGCGGGCGGCCCGAGCGTCGGCGAAGCCGGCCCCGTCGAGTCGGTCGAGGCGGTCGACGACGACACCGTGCTCATCACGTACGAGTCGCCCTTCCCCGACGGCCCGACTCGCCTGTCGCAGGGCTTCATGTTCGGCAACATCATCGGCCCCGAGGGTCTCGCCGACCCCGACGCGCTGCTCACGAGCATGAACGGCGCCGGCCAGTACCGGTACAACCCCGACGAGTCGGTGGCCGAGTCGAGCTACGTCTACGACCGCAACGAGGAGTACTGGAACACCGACGCGCAGCAGTACGAGCGCATCGTCGTGCAGGTGATCGGCGACCCCAACGCCGTCGTCTCCGCGGCCACGACCGGCCAGGTCGACTTCGCGTCGGGCAACCCCGCGACGGCGCAGCAGGCGACCGACGGCGGCCTCGAGGTGCTCACCGCGCCCTTCTTCAACTGGGGTCTCGTGATCGTCGACCGCGAGGGCACCCTCACCCCGGCCCTCGCCGACCCGAACGTGCGGCAGGCGATGGCGCTCGCGATCGACCGCGAGGCGATCGCCGAGGCGCGCGGCGCCGACTTCACGCACCCGAACGGGCAGGTCTCGAACGCCGGCGTCCCCGGCAACCTCGACGGCTTCGGATTCGACTTCGACCTCGAGGCCGCGAAGGACCTCATGGCGCAGTCGGAGTTCCCCGACGGCTTCTCGCTGACCATCCTCAGCGAGGGCGTGCTCGACGGGCAGTCGCTCATCGCGCAGACGATGATCGCCAACTTCGGCGAGCTCGGCATCGACGTGCAGCTGCAGGTCGAGCCCGACGTGCCGACGTTCATCGGCACCGCGGGCACCGCGCAGTACTCGGCGCTGCTGTGGCCGATCGTCGGCTCGAAGGCGTCCGAGTACGTCGGCCGCTTCAACGGGCCCGGCTTCCTCAACTCGTTCAACGTGTCCGACCCGCAGCTCGCCGAGCTGCAGGCCGACGCGCTGCGCGGCACGCCCGAGGAGCAGCTCGCGGTGCAGGAGCAGATCACCGAGTACTCGAACGAGCTCGCGTGGTTCATCCCGCTCGTCGCGACCGACTCGGTCTTCTACGTGTCGCCCGATGTGGAGAATGTGGTCGCGAGCGTGCTCAACCCGAACCCGATGCCCATCGGGCCCTCGGCCGAGTACGCCTGGCACCCCGCCCGCTGAGTGCGCGTGCGGGCCGGGAACCGGAAGTAAGGAAGGAGGACAGACATGCTGACGCTCATCCTGCGGCGACTCGCGTTGTCGGTCGTGCTCGTGCTCGTCTCGACGCTCACGATCTTCGTGCTCATGTCCCTCATCCCCGGTGACCCGGCCCGCACGATCCTCGGCGAGTTCGCCACCCCGGAGTCGGTCGAGCGGCTGCGCGAGCAGCTCGGGCTCGACCGGCCCCTGTGGGAGCAGTACGGCGAGTGGATGCTCGGCCTGCTGCGCGGCGACCTCGGTACGTCGATCTACAGCGGCGAGCCCGTGCTCAAGCTGCTGCTGCTGCGCGCGGGGGTGACCTTCACGCTCATGGCCGGCACGACGCTCGTCATCGCCGTCTTCGGCATCGCCCTCGGTCTGCTGAGCGCCGTCAAGGGCGGCTGGCTCGGACGCGCGCTCGACGTCGTGTCGCTCATCGGCTTCGCGCTGCCGAGCTTCTGGATCGCGATCGTGTTCGTGCTGCTGTTCGCGGTCAACATCCGACTCTTCCCCGCGACCGGCTACATCGCCCCGACGACGTCGCTGTCGGGGTGGGCGTGGTCGATGGTCTTGCCCATCGCAGCCGCGTCGATCGGCGGCATCACGATCGTCGCGAAGCAGATGCGCGACTCGGCCCGCGACGTGCTCGCGCGCGACTACGTGCGGCTGCTGCGCGCGACCGGCATCCCCCGGCGGCGCATCCTGCTCGTGCACGTGCTGCGCAACGCGTCGGTGCCGACGACGACCCTCATCGGCGTCGTCGCGGTCGGGGCGCTCAGCGGCGCCGTCTTCATCGAGAACGTCTTCGTGCTGCCCGGCCTCGGCAGCCTCGTCGTCGGCGCGACGACCCGCCACGACCTCTCCGTCGTGCTCGGCGTCGGCGTGTGCTTCGCGATCATCGTGATCGTCATCAACCTGCTCGTCGAGGTGGCGTACGCGCTGCTCAACCCGAAGGTGAGGCACGCCCGATGAGGGGCAACTCGCTCACCCTGCGCCTGCTGCGCAACCCCGTCGCCGTCGTGTCGCTCATCGTGCTCGCGGTGCTCGTCGGCGCGGCCGTGCTCGCGCCCGTGCTCGCCCCGTACGACCCGATCGTGCAGGACGTCGCCTCGTCGCGGCAGGGGCCGAGCGCCGCGCACCTGCTCGGCACCGACGCGCTCGGCCGCGACATCCTCAGCCGACTCATGTGGGGCGGCCGCGAGTCGCTCTTCGGCGTCGCGCAGGCGCTCGGCGTCATGCTCGTCATCGCCGTGCCGTTCGGCGTGCTCACGGCCTACCTCGGCGGGCTCTTCGACCGCATCGTGCTCGGCGTCATCGACATCATGATGGCGATCCCCGGCATCATCATCACCCTCGCGACGCTCGCCATCTTCAACTCGAGCATGACCGCCGCGATGATCTCCGTCGGCGCGCTCGCGTCGAGCGTCTTCACCCGCATCTTCCGCAGCGGCGTGCTCGCCGTGCGGCGTGAGCTCTTCGTCTCCGCCGCCGTCGTGTCGGGGGTGCGCGCGACGACCATCATGCGGCGTCACGTGCTGCCGCACGCCAAGGGCGTCATCCTCGTGCAGTCGTCGCTCTTCGCGGCGGCGACCCTCGGCATCCAGACCGGCCTGTCGTTCCTCGCGTTCGGTCCGCCGCCGCCCGCGCCCACGTGGGGCGGGATGGTGGCCGAGGCGTCGACGATGCTCGCCACCCACCCCTGGATGTTCGTGCCGACGGGCGGCGTCATCGCCGTCGCGACGCTCGCCCTCGGCCTCCTCGGCGACTGCATCCGGGATGCCGCGGCCGAGCGGGTCGGTGCGATGCGGTCGTCGTCCGGCGGCGACCAGGTCGTGGTCGGCCCCGTCGAGGAGCTGCCGCGCGACGAGAGTGCGCTGCTGTCGGTGCGCGGCCTCACGATCACCTACGGCACCGGCGCCGAAGCCACGACGGTCGTCGACGGGGCGTCGTTCGACGTGCGCCGCGGCGAGTTCGTCGGCCTCGTCGGCGAGTCCGGCAGCGGCAAGACGGTCACCGCCCTCGGCATCCTCGGGCTGCTCGGCGAGGGCGGGCGCATCACCGCCGGCTCCGTGCGGTTCGAGGGCGTCGAGCTCGTCGACGATCCCGCCGCCGTCGAGGCGGTGCGCGGCTCGGGCATCGCGTTCATCTCGCAGGAACCGATGGTCGCGCTCGACCCGTCGTTCCGCATCGGGTGGCAGCTCGTCGAGGCGATCCGCCACCACGACCGCTGCTCGAAGGCGCAGGCGCGCGAGCGGGCGCTCGAGCTGCTCGCCGCCGTGCGTCTCAAAGACCCGCAGCGCGTCTACGACAGCTACCCGCACCAGGTCTCGGGCGGCATGGCGCAGCGCGTCGCGATCGCCCGCGCCCTCGCCGGACGCCCGCGCCTGCTCGTCGCCGACGAGCCGACGACCGCCCTCGACGTCACGGTGCAGGCCGAGATCCTCGACCTGCTCACGTCGATGCAGGCCGACGGGATGTCGGTCATCCTCGTCACCCACGACTGGGGTGTCGTCGCCGAGACCTGCCAGCGTGCGATCGTCATGTACGCCGGTCAGGTCGTCGAGACCGCTCCACTGCCGCAGATGATCGACGAGCCCCGCCACCCGTACACGCGGGGCCTGCTCGACTCCAACCCGTCGGGCGTCACGCGCGGCGCGATCCTGCCGACGATCGGCGGCGTCGTGCCGTCGCCCGCGGACTGGCCCGTCGGATGCCGGTTCGCGGCCCGCTGCCCGCTCGCGACCGACGAGTGCCGTGCCGCCCCGATCCCCGTCGTCGCGCTCGACGACGAGCGGCGCAGTCGCTGCATCCGCATCCCCGAGCTCGTGGCGGTGCGCGGATGAGCGCCCCCATCCTCACGGTCGAGGACCTCGCCGTCGACTACGGCTCGGGTCGTCGCCGCACGCGCGCCGTGCACGAGGTCTCGTTCGAGATCGCGCCGGGGCAGACGCTCGGCCTCGTCGGCGAATCGGGATCCGGCAAGACGACGATCGGCATGGCGGTGCTCGGCCTCGTGCCCGCCGCCGCGGGCCGCATCGCGTTCGACGGGCGCACGACCGTCGAGCTCAGCCGGGCCGAGCGGCGCCGTCTCGGGCGGGAGCGGCAGGTCGTCTTCCAAGACCCGTACAGCTCGCTCGACCCGCTCATGACGATCGGCCGGAGCCTGCTGGAGCCCGCCTCCGCCCACGGCATGGATCCCGCCGCCGCCCGCGCGCGGGCGATCGAACTGCTCGACCGCGTCGGCCTCGGCGCGACCGCGATGGACCGCTACCCGGCGCAGTTCTCCGGGGGGCAGCGGCAGCGCATCGCCGTCGCGCGGGCGCTCATGACCCAGCCCCGCTTCCTCGTGTGCGACGAGCCCGTGAGCGCCCTCGACCTCTCCGTGCAGGCCGAGGTCATGAACCTGCTGACGAGCCTCCAGCGCGAGCTCGGCCTCGCGCTGCTGTTCATCTCCCACGACCTCGCGATCGTGCGCCAGATCTCCGACGACCTGATCGTGCTGCGCGACGGCCGCGTCGTCGAACGCGGCCCCGCCGAGCGCGTTCTCACCGCGCCGCACGACCCCTACACCGTCCGGCTGATCGAGGCGGCACCCCGACTCGACCGCCGGCCCACCGGCTCCTGACCCGCAGAAAGTAGAACCATGCCTCACCTCGACCTCGACGACGCGCGCCTCTGGTACGACGAGTTCGGCGACGACGCGCGCGAGCCCGTGCTCGCGAGCGCGATGTCGTTCGAATCCGGCGGCTACCCCGAGATCCTCGCGAGCGCTCCCGTCGACCGCCGCGTCATCCAGATCCAGGCGCGCGGCTACGGGCGCTCGAGCCGCGTCGCCGAGCGTCCCGCGGAGGGCTGGCTCAACCTCTGGGCCGACGACGTCTGCCGAGTCGCCGACGCGCTCGGCATCGACCGCTTCTACTACACGGGCGTCTCGCACGGGGCGGGCATCGGCTGGCACCTCGCCGTGCGGCATCCCGAGCGGCTCGTCGGCCTCGTCTCGGTCGTCGGCACGCCGCACGACCGCGAGGGCGGCACCGCGAGCTCGCAGAGCCGCGCGATCGTGCAGGCGAACCGCCACGACGCGGCCGTCGTGCGCGAGCAGTTCGCCAAGCTCGCCGGCTGGACCGACGACCCGTTGCGCCAGGAGCGCCGGGAGTACATGATGGACCGGGCCGCTCAGCGGCTAGCCGACCAGGACGAACTGGAGGCGGCCATCAACCAGGGCAAACCCTTCCCCGACGCGCTCACCGACGACGCCCTCGTCGAGGTGCTCCGCGGCGTGACCGTGCCGACCCTCATCCTCGCGGGGATGCGGGACGGGGTCATCAGCCCGGCGTCGTCGCTGCGCGGCGTCACCTCGGTGCGCGGTGCGAAGGCCGTGTTCTGGGAAGACGAGGGGCACATGATGGCGGGCGAGAGTCCCGCGCGGCTCGCGCGCGAGGTCGCCCTCTGGTTCGACGAGCGGGCGGGCATCGCCGTGCCCCCCGACGGCATCGTGTCGGCGGCGTACGTCCGATGAGCGCGCCCGACGAGCGCGGCGCGCCCGCGAACGACGAGGTCTACCACCTCGTCATGCGTCTCTCCCGCTCCTACACGCGGGCGTGCGAGGACATCGCCTGGCGCGAAGGGGTGACGGCCGCCGAGATCAACCTGCTGCTCGTGCTCGGCGAGGGGGTGCCGATGTCGTCGGCGCAGCTCGCCCAGCGCTCGTTCATGACGCCGCAGGCGAGCCACCAGCTCGTCACGCGGCTGCTCGCCGGCGGTCTCGTCGAGTCGGGCGCGCATCCCTCGAACAAGCGCGTGCGGCTCGTCTCGCTCACCGAGGGCGGCTGGGACCTGCTCGAGCGCGTCCGCCGCGACCTGCGCGACATGCAGGACCGCTCGATGGCCGACCTCTCGACCGCCGAGCGAGAACGCCTGCGCGAGAACCTGCTCGGCATGGCCGAGACGATCCACGGTGGATGGTTCGGCGACGACGAGGCCGAAGCCGCGGCCGCCGACCGCCGCGCGGGCCGCGTCCCCCGGCCCGACGGCCCGGGGAGGTGACGCGGACATGACCACCCGACCGCTCGAGGGCGTGACCGTCCTCGACCTCACGACCGCGCTCGCCGGCCCCTATGCGACCCTGCTGCTCGCGGGCCTCGGCGCCCGCGTCGTCAAGATCGAGAACCCCCACCGTGGCGGCGACAGCTCGCGCACGAACTCGCCGTACGTCACCGCGCAGGGTCTCGCCCGCGCGCGCTCGGGACCCGACGACATGTCGGTGTCGATGATGCTGCGCGGTCGCAACAAGGAGAGCATCACCCTCGACCTCAAGACGCCGCAGGGCGTCGACGTGCTGCGCGACCTCATCGGCCGGGCGGACGCGCTCGTCGAGAACTACAGCGCGGGCGTCACGACGCGGCTCGGCATCGACTACGCGTCGGTGCGGTCGCTCAACGAGCGCCTCGTGTACACGTCGATCACCGGATTCGGGTCGGATGCCGACGGCGGCAAGGCGATGGACACGATCGTGCAGGCCCTGAGCGGCGTCATGATGACGGCGGGGGAGCCCGACGACTCGCCCGTGCGCTTCGGGCTGCCGATCGGCGACCTCTCCGCGCCGCTCTTCGCGGTCATCGGCACGCTCGCGGCCCTGCTCGAGGCGCGGCGCACGGGCCGCGGTCAGCACGTCGACGTCTCGATGCTCGGAGCCCTCACCTCGCTCGTCGCGTGCGAGCCGTTCGACGCCTTCGAGCGGCTCGGGCTGCCGACCCGCACGGGCGACTTCGTCCCGCGGCTCGCCCCGTTCGGCACGTTCGCGGCGCGCGACGGATGGTTCGCGCTGTGCGGTCCGACCGACCAGTTCGCGGCCGGAGTGTTCGCGGCGATGGAACGCGCCGACCTCGCCGCCGACCCGCGCTTCCGCGGGCGCGACGAGCGGGTCACCCACGCCGACGAGCTCCACGCCCTCATCGGGGTGTGGGCCGCCGAGCGGACGGTCGCCGAGGCCGTCGCGGCGCTCGAGCGGCACGGGGCCCCCGCGGCACCCGTGCGCAGCATCGCCGACGCCGTGCGCGATCCGCTCGTGCAGCGGCGAGGCGACATCGTGCGGCTGCGGCACCCCTCCTACGACGTCGACGAGGAGCTGTGGGCATCCGGGATGCCGATCCACTTCAGCGAGAGCGAGGCCGCTCTCGACCGCCCGGCTCCGCGCCTCGGCGAGCAGACCGACGACATCCTCGGGGGGCTCCTCGGCTACGCGCCCGACCGGATCGCGGGTCTGCGCGACGCGGGCGTGGTGTGACCGCGCATATCGGGGTGCTCGGGCGGGGGGTGCCGCGGGAGCTCGTCGAGGCCGCGGGCGCGACGCCCCGCCCTCTGCGCGGCGACCCGTCGGCGTCGACCGCGGAGGCGGAGCGGCTGCTCGGACGAGGCATCGACCCGGCGTCGCACGCCGTCCTCGCCGGCCTGCTCGCGGGAGGGCTCCGCGGACTGCACGGCATCGTCGTCGCGAACGACGCCGAGGCGACGCTGCGCCTCTTCCACGTGCTGCGCGAGCTCGCGCGCGTCGATCCGCGGGCGGGCGTCCCGCCGCTGCACCTCGTCGACGTGCCGCACCTCGACCGCGCCGCGTCCCGCGCGTACGCGCGCGCCGAGTTCGCCGAACTCGCCGGGGTGCTCCGCGGCTGGACGGGGCACGACCCGCGACCCGCGCTCGCCGACCGCATCCGGGCCGGGGAGGCGCCGCGGACCGCGCTCCTCGCCGCGCGACCCGGCCTCTCGGGAACCCGCTTCCTCGAGCGGCGCCTCGCCCTCGACGCCGGGCTCGTGTCCGGCGCCTCCGAGGATGCGGGCGACTCGACGCGACTGCGGATCGTGCTCAGCGGCAGCACGCACGACGAACCGGGCGTGACGGCCGCGATCGAGGCGGCGGGCGTCCGGATCGTGGGCGACGACCACGGCGGCGGGGAGCTCGGGCTCGACCTCGTCGCCGCGACGACCGACCTCGACGGCCTCGCCGACCGGTACGCCGCCGACGGCCTCACCCCGCACCGCTCCTCGCCCGCGCAGCGCGCCGCGCACCTCGCTCGCCTGGTCGCCGCGCGGGAGGCCGACGGCGTGCTCGTCTACGTGCGGCGCCTCGATGACGCGCCGCTGTGGGACGTCGCCGCGCAACGCGCTGCCGCCGGGGTGCCGGTCGCGCTCGTCGCCGGCCAGGACTACGGCCGCATCGACCCCGACGCGCTCGCCGCGGCACTCGACGAACTCCGCGCCGGGAGGGCCGCATGACCGCCGACGACCGCCTCGCGAGCGCGACCGAGGCGCTGCGGCATCAGCGCGCGTGGTTCGACGAGCTGCGCGCGCACGTCGACGCGGGCGGGCCGTTCGCGCTCGTCAACGCCGACACCCCGCACGAGCTGTTGCGCGCGATGGGCGTGCCGTACGTCGTGAACCAGTGGTGGTCGTCGGTCGTCTCGTCGCGCGGGGGATCCGGCCCCGCGCTCGCCGCGCTCGGCGGCCGGGGGCTGCCGACCGCGTCGGAGCAGTACAACGCGATCGGTCTCGGCGCCGCACTCGACCCCGAGGGTGCCCCGTTGCCCGGCTGGGGACCGCTGCCGCGGCCCGACCTCGTGCTCGCCGACCTCACCGGTGACACGACACGCAAGGTGTTCGACGCGTGGCACGAGCAGCTCGGCGTCGACTTCTTCGCCTTCGAGAGCCCCGCGAGCGGTCACACCGTGCCGCGCTGGTGGGAGCGCATCGCCGACGACTGGGAGGAGGTCGTCGGCCGGCGCCGCATCGACCTCATGGAGGCCGAGCTCGTCGAGCTCACGGGCATCCTCGAAGACCTCACGGGCCGCCGCTACGACGAGGCCCGGCTGGAGCACATCCTCGCGCTCGCGAACGAGCAGTCGGCGTGGAACCGCCGCACGCGCGACCTCATCGCGACGGCCCGGCCCCTCCCGGTGCGCGTCACCGACACGATCCCCGCGGTCATGCTGCCGCAGTGGCATCGCGGCAGCGAGTGGGGTCGGGATGCCGCTCGCGCCCTCTTCGAGGAGGTCGAGGCCCGCGTGGCCGCCGGGGCGGGCGTCGTGCCCGACGAGCGTGCGCGGCTCATGTGGATCGGTCGCGGGCTGTGGTTCGACCTCGGCTTCTACCGGCACTTCGAGGCGGAGTTCGGCGCCGTCTTCGTGTGGTCGATGTACCTCGCGATCGCCGCCGACGCCTACGAGCGCCGGGGCGGTCCGCCGCTGCGCGCGCTCGCGTCGCGGTTCATCGGGTTCGGCGAGCGGCTCTACGCCCCACCCTGGTCGGTCGACTGGTACGTGGCGGAGGCACGGCGTCACGGCGTCGACGGCGTCGTGCACCTCGTCTCCGACGACCCGCGCGGCAGCTGGGCGACGACGCGGGCGCTGCGGGATGCCGGCATCCCGGTCTACGAGCTCCACGCCGACAACGCCGACGACGCGACCTACGACGTCGACGCCGTGCGCGGCGAGGTGGCGCAGTGGCTGCGCGCGGACGTTTTGGGCGGCGACCGCTGAGGTCAGCCCGCCGACGACGGCACGTCGGCGTGATCGCGCAGCGGGTGCCCCGGCCCCGTCGGGCTCAGCAGGTGGTGCGCGAGGCGCGACGCGCCTTCGGGGTCGGATTCCGCCACGAGACCCTTCAGCCGATCGAGGGCGAGTGGGGCGAGGCCGTCGATGAGCTCGAGGAACAGGCGGCGGGCCGAGCGTCGCGGCCAGTCGTCGGGCAGCAGTTCTTCGGGCAGATCGGGGTCCATGATGACGACGCTGCGCCACCGGTCGGTGAGCCGGGCCCGCAGCACGAACGCCTCGGCGGGCGCGACGAGGCCGCGCTGCAGCCGCTGCGCGATCGGGGCGTGGTCGTCGATCAGCTCCTCGTAGAGTCGGCGCACGCCCTCGAGATCGAACGCCTGCCGCGGGTCGATGCCCCCGCCCTCTTCGAACGTCGACCGCATGACCGCGACGCGCACGTCGAGGTGCCCCGCGAGCCGCAGCACCGCGTCGCGGCTGTCGTCGGGGCGCACCCACACGGCATCCGCCATCGGGGCGAAGCCCAGTTTGCCGAGCCCGCTGCGCAGCGCGGCCCGCGCGGCGCGTTCGCGCTCGGCGACCGAGAACACGACGACGGTCCACGCGCCGTCCCACGGCTCCCGCTGCTCGCCGAAGTTGAGGTAGCGGTTGCGTCGCTCGAGGCGGATCGCGAGGTTCGCCTCGCTCACGTGGTAGTAGGTGCCCCGGCCGACGCGGCTGCGGACGAGCACCTGACGCTCGGTGAGCCGGCTGAGCGCCTTGCGGGCGCCCGCGTCGGTCACGCCGAACTCGGCCAGGATGCGCGCGACCGCGGTCGACGAGAAGCGGTCGGCCGACTCGAAGGTGTAGTCGCCGAGGATGGCGGCGAGCAGGCGCTGCGAGTTCGCCCCGTTCTGCGCGCGGGGGAAGTCGGCGGAGGTCGATGCCTCCGGCTCGTCGCGATCCACACGCCGAGCGTAGCGACACCTGGCCGCCCGACGCGCATCGCGCGAGGCGATCGCCGGCGAACTGCGGGACATTTCGCAAGACGCTCGACATGTATAGTGTCACCTGTTGGCGAACGACGGAGTCGCCCGGAGAGGTCACCGTGCAGCAAGGCAGCCTCTCCGGCATCCTCGCCCGGCACGTCGCGACCACGACGCTCGACGACATCCCCGAACCCGCCCTCCGCGCCGCGGAGCGCTCGCTGCTCGACGCGGTCGGCGTCTCGATCGCCGCGACGGGGCTCGACCCCGTCTCGCGCTCGGTCGCCGAACTCGCCCTGCGCGAGGGGGGCCTCGGCGAGAGCTCGGTGTTCGGCGGGGGTCGGCGCATCCCCGCGGCGGCCGCCGCCTTCGCGAACGGCGCCTACGCCCACGCGCTCGACTTCGAGGACGCCGTCGACGGACTGCCGATCCACCCGAACGCCCAGATCGTGCCCGCCGTGCTCGCGGTCGCGGAGGCCCGCGACCTCGGCGGCGACGACGTCGTGCGCGCCCTCGCGGTCGGCTGCGACCTCGGCGTGCGCATCGCCGCGGCGGCCGGCACCGCGATCGAGGCGGGCGGCTGGTACCCGCCGCCCATCCTCGGCGCCCTCGGCGCGGTCGGCGCGCTCGCGAGTCTCGTCGGACTCGACGAGCGGCGCACCCTCGACGCGCTCTCGCTCGCCCTCATGCAGGTGACCGCGTCGGGAGAGGCGGGACTCAGCCCGCAGTCGACGATCCGCGGCATCCGCGACGGCTTCGCGTCGCACGCCGCCGTGCGGTCGCTGCAGCTCGCGGAGGCCGGCATCCACGGTTTCGACGACCCGCTCGGCGGGCGCAAGGGCTTCCTCGCGACCTATGCGGGGGGCCGCGCCGACACGTCCGCCCTGCTCGACGGGCTCGGCGAACGGTTCCGTGGCGCCGAGGTGGCGTTCAAGCCGTGGCCGAGCTGCCGGGCCACGCACGCCTTCGTCGACTCCGTGCTGCGCCTGCGGGAGGAGGTCGCGCTCGACGACATCGCGTCGGTCACGGTGTGGGGCGCGCCGTTCGTGCGCACCCTCGCCGAACCGCGCGCGTCGAAGGTCGCGCCGACCGTGCCGATCGACGCCCGGTTCAGCGCGCCGTTCACGGTCGCGGCCGCGCTCGTCGACCGCGCGGTCACCCTCGACACCTACCTGCCGGCCTCTCTCCATCGCGCCGACCTGCGCGCGTGGGCGGAGCGGGTCGAGGTGGGCGTCTCCGACGACTTCGCGGGCGACGGCGACTTCTCGGGCGGACGCACCGAGGTGCGGCTGCGCGACGGGTCGGTGCTCACCGACGTCGTGCTCTCGCCGCGCGGCAACCCCGACGCCCCGCTCGACGACCGCGAGCTCGTCGCGAAGTTCGTCGACTGCGTGCGCAAGGGCGACCCCGCCCTCGACGACACGACCGCGCGCGCGGCCGCGGCGGAGTTCCTCGATTTCCGCGGCGTCGGCTCCGTGCGCGCCGCGATGACCCGACTCCTCGGCGTACGCGCCGACGATCGAGAGGAGAGCGCGAGCTCATGGATCCCGTCGCCCTGACCGCCTCCGGCCCCGTCGCCGGACTCGACGTCGGCGGTGCGCTGCGCTTCGCCGGCATCCCGTACGGGGCGCCCACGTCGGGCGCGGGCCGGTTCGCGCCGCCGCGGCCGCCGCAGCCGTGGACCGAGACGCGGGATGCCCGCGGGTTCGGCGACGCCGCGCCCCAGGTGCGGCCGGTCGGCTCGCCGATGAGCGAGGACTGCCTCGTGCTCAACGTGTGGACGCCCGCCCTCGACGGCGCAAAGCGTCCCGTACTCGTGTGGCTGCACGGCGGCGGGTTCCTCGCCGGGCGCGGCAACGAGCCGACCTCCGACGGCACCGCGCTCGCCCGCGACCACGACGCGGTCGTCGTGTCGGTCAACCACCGGCTCGGGTTGCTCGGCTTCCTCGACCTCGCGGGTGCCGTGGGGGAGGAGTTCGCCGGGTCGCAGAACGCGAGCCTGCTCGACCTCGTCGCGGCGCTCGAATGGGTGCGCGACAACGCGGCGTCCTTCGGCGGCGACCCCGGATGCGTCACGATCTTCGGCCACTCCGGCGGCGGCGGCAAGGTCGCCTCGCTGCTCGTGACCCCGCAGGCCGAGGGCCTGTTCCACCGCGCCGCCGTCTTCGGCGGCCCGCCGTTCGGCATCAAGACGCGCGCCGAGAGCACCGAGAGCGCGCGACTCGCCCTCGCCGAGCTGGGGCTCGACGCCTCGACCGCCGCGAGCATCCGCGAGGTGCCGTGGGAACGCCTCGTCGAGGTGCAGGCCGCGCTCGGCGCGGGCGCGGAGCCCGGCGAGCACGGCACGCGGTTCTCGCCCGTCACGGGCAGCCCCGAGCAGCCGGTCGACGTCGTCACCGCGGTCGCCGCGGGCGTCGGGGCCGACATCCCGCTGCTCATCGGCACGGCCGTCGACGAGGCGCACGCCGCGATCTTCGCGAAGCCGCGCTACCTCGACCCCGACTGGGATCTCACGTCGGAGCAGCTGCGGGATGCGATCAGCCCCGGTCTGTCGCGCCGCGACCAGGCCGACGAGCTCGCGCGCCGGTACGCCGGCATCCGCCCCGACTCGACGCTCGGCCGCATCTTCCTCGACATCGGCAGCGACCAGTTCCTGATCCGGTCGCTGCGGCTGCTCGAGGCGCGGCTCGCGGGCGGGGGAGCGGACTCGTGGGTGTACTCGATCGACGTCGCCCACGACGAGTTCCCCGGCTCGTACCACGGCATCGAGATGCCGTTCGTCTTCTCGACCCTCGGCGCGCACGAGAAGCTCGCCGTCACGCCCGCGCGCGAGGAGCTCGCCCGGCAGACGAGTGCGGCGTTCGTCGCGTTCGCGCGCACCGGCGTGCCCGGCGCGGCGACGCCGTGGCCGCGCTACGACCTCGCCGAACGTCGTCAGGTCGTGCTCGGCGAGTCGGGCATCCGCGAGGAGGCCGACTTCCGCCCCGAGGTGCGCCACGCGTGGGCGGGCATCCCCGTCGGCATCGGCACCGACCCGTGGACGACGCTGTGGAGCTGACCCCGACCCGGCTCGAGCTCACGTTCGCCGGAGACCTCATGCTCGGCGCGGCCGACGTGCGCGCGCACCTCGCCTCCGCCGCCCCGCGCCTGAAGGACTCGCTCGCGATCGGCCATCTCGAATGGCCGCACACCGACCGGGGCTTCATCGCCTCGGGCGACCTGCCGGCCCCGGCCTCGCCGCTGCACAATCTCGACACGCTCGCCGAGGCGGGCTTCGACGTCGTCACGATGGCCGGCAACCACATCTTCGACCAGGGGCCCGCGGGGATCGTCGACAGCATCGAGCGCCTCGAGCGGCACGGGGTCGCGACGACCGGGGCGGGGATCGATCTCGCCCACGCCCGCCGACCCGCGATCGTCGAGCGTGCGGGCCTGAAGATCGGCGTGCTCAGCTACAACGCCGTCGGCCCCCGCGAGTCGTGGGCGACGCTGTCGAAGGCCGGGGCCGCCTACGTGCGCATCCACTCGCACTACGAGTTGGAGATGGCCTCGCCCGGCAGCCCGCCGACCGAGTACACGTTCATCGACCCCGAGACCCTCGACGCGATGTTCGCCGACCTCGAGGCGCTGCGTGCCCGGGCGGATGTCGTCGTCGTGGCGTTCCACAAGGGCATGGCGTTCGAGCGCGCGCGCCTCGCGATGTACGAGCGGCCCCTCGCCCACGCGGCCGTGCAGGCGGGTGCCGACATCGTCGTCTCCCACCACGCGCACATCCTGCGCGGGGTCGAGCTCTATCGGGGTCGGCCGATCTTCCACGGCCTCAATCACTTCGTCGCGGCCTACCCCGACACGGCCGTGCCGACGAGCGCGCGCAGCGTCGCGCGCACCCGCCCGACGCGGTCGCCCATCCTCAAGCTCGTCGATCCCGACCCCACCGTGCCCAACTTCCCGTTCTCGCGGGAGTCGCGTCTGACGATGCTCGCGAGCGTCACGGTGGGCCCGGAGGGCGTCGTGGATGCCGGGTTCTACCCCGCGCGCATCGACGACGCGGGGCGCACGATTCTGCACGACGACGACGACGTCGCCGACGCCGTCGTCGAGTACGTCACCGAGATCGGGAAGGAGGCGGGGCTCCACACGTCGTTCGACCGTGTCGACGGCCGCGCGCTGTTTCACCGATAGCGGCCACTTTCGCGAACGATCGACACAATATTTGACACGCATTACCCCCCAACCCTAGGCTGCGGACAGCGGGCCCACCCCACCTGCATCGCCCGCGCAGCACACCATCAAAGGAGATCGGTCATGCCTTCACAGTCCCTCCGCCGCGCGCGTGCCGGCACCGTCCTCGCGGCGGCGCTCGCTGCCGCCGTGGGTCTCGCCGGGTGCGCCCCGGCCGCCGAGCCGGGCACCGGCTCCGAGATCACCCCGTCGCTCACCGTCCAGTTCGTCGGCCCGCCGCTGTTCGGCATGAACCCCGCCAAGACCGGCGGCGGAACGTCGATCCTCTACGCGTCGGCCGCCTACGACCCGCTGATCTTCCTCGAGCCCGACGGCACCCACTCGGGTGCTCTCGCGACCGAGTGGGAGTACATCGGCGACAACGAGGCGCTCGAGCTCACCATCCGTGAGGGCGTCGTCTTCAGCGACGGCGAGGAGCTGAACGCCGAGGCCGTCAAGAAGAGCCTCGAGTACACCCGCGACGGCGGCTTCTTCCCGAGCGTGCAGCTCGCCTCGTTCGAGGACATCGAGGTCACGGGCGACTACACGCTCACGATCACGTTCTCGCAGCCCGTGCCGAACGCGCTCAACATCCTCAGCCAGAACGGCGTCGGCTACATCATCAGCCCCGCCGCGATCGACAACCCCGAGTCGCTCGACACCGAGACCTTCGGCGCCGGCGCGTACGTGCTCAACACCGACGAGACCGTCGTCGGCTCGACCTACGTGTTCGACCGCAACGAGACCTACTGGAACCCCGACGCGGTCAAGGTCGAGAAGCTCATCGTGCAGGCGATCAACGACCCCAACACGATCCTGTCGTCGATCCAGACGGGTCAGCTCTCGATCTCGCTCGGCAACGTCGCGACGGCCGACGCGGCCGCCCAGGCGGGCCTGGAGGTCGTCGCCGTCGGTGGCGCGATCAACATGGTCACGCTCTTCGACCGCGACGGCGCGCTCGTGCCCGCGCTCGAAGACCAGCGCGTGCGTCAGGCTCTCAACCACGCGGTGAACCGCGAGGGCATCGCGAGCGCGCTCGCGGGCGACTACGGCACCCCGATCGCGCAGCTCGCCCTGCCGGGCAGCAAGGGCTACTCCGAGGAGCTCGAGGGGCTCTACGAGTACGACCCCGAGCTCGCGCAGGAGCTGCTCGACGAGGCCGGCTACGGCGACGGGTTCGACATGTCGATCACGTGCGCGACCATGGTCGGCTCGTGCCCCATCGCGGAGGCCGTCGCGGCCGACCTCGGCAAGGTCGGCGTGCGCGTCACGATCGACGAGGTCACCGGTGAGGTGCAGGGCTTCGACGACCGCCTGCGCAGCGCAGCCGTGCCGGCCGCGATGCAGACGGCGGCGCGCGACTTCGAACGCACCGTCGCCCTCTTCGGGATGCCGTCGCCGAACCCGGTGTCGAACAACCCGTTCCAGACCGAGGACTCGGAGATCAGCGACATCTACGACCGGGCGGTGCGCATCTCCGACATCGACGAGCAGAGCGCCGTCTGGGCCGAGGCGAACGCCCGCATGATGGAGCTCGCCTGGTTCGTGCCGCTGTTCGTGCGTCAGGACCTCTACTACACCCAGGGCGACGTCCGCGGGTTCGAGGTCTCCAACGCCAACCCGGTCTACACCCCGGTCGACCCGGTGGACGGCTCGTCCACCTGGTACCTGGGCTAGAACCGCGCGACAGCGACGAGGAGGAGTAGGGACATGTGGCGTGTGCTGCTGCGGCGGATCCTGTTCGCCGTCCCACTCCTCCTCGTCGTGACCGCGCTCGCGTTCGTGCTCATCGACCTCGTCCCCGGCGACGTCGCGGGCACGATCCTCGGGCCGGAGGCGTCGGAGGCCCAGATCGCCGCGCTGCGCGCCGAGCTCGGGCTCGACCAGCCGGTGTGGGCGCGCTACGGGGGCTGGCTCGCCGACGTCTTCCAGGGTGACCTGGGACGCTCCCTCCTCAATGGTCAACCCGTGTCGACGCTCGTCGGTCAGCGGCTCATCGTCACCGTGTGCCTCGTCGTCGGGTCGCTCATCGTCGTCGTGTTCGTCGGCCTCACGCTCGGCGTCGTGAGCGCGGTGCGCGGCGGGGCGCTCGGTCGCGTGCTGGATGTCTTCGCCGCCCTCGGGACGGCGGTGCCGAACTACTGGTTCGCACTCGTGCTCGTCGCGGTCGTCGCCGTGCAGTTGCGTCTGCTGCCGGTCGTCGGCTGGGTGCCGCCGCAGATCTCCGCGTCCGACTGGGCGCGCGCCCTCATCCTGCCCGTGCTCGCGATCGCCTCGGGCGGTATCACGGCGACCGCGAAGCAGACCCGCGACGCGATGCTGCGCGTGCTCGACTCCGACTACGTGCTCGCGTTGCGCGCGACCGGGCTGAGCGAGCGGCGCGTCATCCTGCAGCACGCGCTCCGCAACGCGTCGCTGCCCGTGCTCACCGTGATCGGCATCACCGCCGTGGGCACCGTGAGCGGCACCGTGCTCATCGAGCAGGTCTTCTCGATGCCCGGCCTCGGCACCCTCGCGGTGTCGTCGACCGCGACCGGCGACTTCCCGACGGTGCTCGGGGTCGTGCTCGCGTTCACGCTCATCGTCATCGTCGTGAACCTCGTCGTCGACCTCGCTTACGGGCTGCTCAACCCGAAGGTGGCGGTCGAATGACCTCGCGCACCCCGGCGCTCGTCGTGCGCCGCTCCCCGCTCGCCTTCCTCGGCGCCGTGCTGCGCCGCCCGCTCGCCGCCGTCGCGTTCGTGTTCCTCGTGGTCGTGGTCGGCGTCACGGTGCTCGCGCCCTGGCTGCCCTTCGCCGACCCGTACGCGACCGACTACGCGCTCTCCTACGCGCCCCCGTCGTGGGCGCATCCGTTCGGCACCGACTCGCTCGGGCGCGACGTGCTGAGCCGACTCGCGCACGGCGGCCTCGGTCCGCTCGGCGGCGCGACGATCACGGTCGTCACGGCCCTCGTGCTCGGCATCCCGCTCGGCGCCCTCGCCGGCTACTTCGGCCGCTGGGCCGACCGGGCCGTGAGTGCGCTCATCGACATCATGATGGCGATCCCGGCGATCATCATCCTGCTCGTCGTGCTCACCGTCTTCCCCAACAACTCCAACGCCGCGATGTTCACCTTCGGCGTGCTCATCGCCGCTCCGATCGCGCGCCTCATCCGCATCGAGACCCTGCGCGCCCGCGGGGCGCTGCACGTGGATGCCGCCCTCGTGTCGGGCGCGGGTCCGCTGCGGATCATGGGATCGGGCATCCTGCCGCTGCTCGCCGGGCCGATCCTCGTGCAGACGACGATCCTCTACGGCGCCGGCATCCTCGCCAACACGGGCCTCGGCTTCCTCGGCTTCGGACCGCAGCCCCCGACTCCCACATGGGGCTCGCTCATCACCGAGGCGTCGCGCGCGATGAACCAGGCGCCGTGGCTGCTGCTGCCGACGGGCGGAATCGTCATCCTCACCGTGCTCGCCCTCAACATCCTCGGCGACACCGTGCGCGACACGACCGTCGAGCCGTGGGCGGGCACCCCCGCGCGCCGCGTCGTGCGGCGGCGGGCGGCCGAGATCACGGCGGGCGGGGCCGTCGCCCCCGCCCCGCGCGAAGCCCTGCTGGAGGTGCGCGGCCTCGAGACGACGTTCGGCGAGACCGCCGTCGTCACCGACGTCGGATTCGACATCGCGCCCGGCGAGATCGTCGGCCTCGTCGGCGAGTCGGGCTGCGGCAAGTCGGTCACGGGCCGCGCCATCATCGGGCTCCTGCCCGGCGACGGGCGCATCACGGCGGGCTCGATCCGGTTCCGCGGCCGTGACCTCACGCAGCTGTCGGCACGCGAGCTCCGCGAGGTGCGGGGGCGCGAGATCTCCTACGTCTCCCAGAACCCGATGGTCGCCCTCGACCCGTGCTACACGGTCGGCTACCAGGTCGGCGAGGCGGTGGCCCGGCACGAGGGTCTGCGCGGGCGGGCGCGCCGTGCGCGGGTGCTCGAACTGCTCGAGAACGTCGGGCTGCGCGATTCCGCCGCGGTGGCGACGCGCTACCCGCACCAGATCTCGGGGGGCATGGCGCAGCGCGTCGCGATCGCGCGGGCGCTCGCCGGCCGCCCCGCGCTGCTCATCGCCGACGAGCCGACGACGGCGCTCGACGTGACCGTGCAGGCCGGCATCCTCGACCTGCGCAGCCGCCTGCGCGAGGAGACCGGCCTGGCCGTCATCCTCATCACCCACGACTGGGGCGTCGTCGCCGACGTCTGCGACCGGGCGCTCGTCATGTACGCCGGCCAGGTCGTCGAGTCGGCCGAGCTCGTGCCGCTGTTCGCCGACCCGCGGCATCCGTACACCGAGGGCCTGCTGCGCTCGAACCCGCGCAGCGCCGAGCCGCTCGAGCTGCTCGCGGCGCTGCCCGGCACGGTGCCCTCGCCCGAGAGCTGGCCGGTCGGCTGCCGCTTCGCGGGCCGGTGCCCGTACGCCACCGACGACTGCCGGGAGGCCCCGATCCCGCTCCTCGCGGAGGGCGACGGTCGCACGACCCGCTGCATCCACCCCGAGCGCATCGTCACGGGGTCGGGACGGGCGGTGGCGGATGTCTGAGCCGCTGCTCGCCGTGCGCGACGCGTCGGTCGTCTTCCGGGGCCGCCGCGGCTCCGAGGTGCGTGCCCTCGACGGCGTGTCCATCGACATCCAGCCGGGGGAGACCGTGGGGCTCGTCGGGGAGTCGGGATCGGGCAAGTCGACCCTCGGCCGCGTCGTGCTCGGTCTGCAGCCGTTGGGTGCCGGCGAACTCGTCTTCGACGGCCAGTCGGGCGTCGCGTCGAGCACCCGCGCCCGGCGGGAGCGGGCGCGCTCGCTGCAGGTGGTCTTCCAGGATCCCTACAGCTCGCTCAATCCGGCGAAGACGATCGGCCAGTCGCTCGCGGAGACCCTGCGCGTGCAGGGCGGGCACGCGGAGGCCGAGGTCGTCGAGCGCGTGCGGGCGATGCTCGCGCGGGTCGGGCTCGATCCCGAGCACGCGACGCGCTACCCGCGCCAGTTCTCGGGGGGCCAGCGTCAGCGCATCGCGATCGCCCGGGCGCTCATGCTCGAGCCGCGGCTCGTCGTCTGCGACGAGGCGCTCAGCGCCCTCGACCAGTCGGTGCAGGCACAGATCGCCAACCTGCTGCTCGAGTTGCAGGCCTCGACGGGTGTGAGCCTGCTGTTCATCGGTCACGACCTCGGCATCGTGCGGCACCTCTCGCACCGCATCGCGGTGATGCGCGCCGGCCGCGTCGTCGAGTTCGACGACGCGGAGCGGGTCTACACGGCTCCCGGCGACGACTACACGCGCGCCCTGCTGGAGGCCGAGCCGCTCGCCGACCCGGTCGCCCAGCGTCGGCGCCGCGCGGAGCGTGTCGGCGGCCGCTGAACGTACAGTGGAGGCGACGCTCGTCATCCCCACGGACACCGCACGACGACACCCACTGACGAGGAGACGCGATGGCGCACCCCGACGACTTCGGCACCGTGGTCGACGACGAGCCCGCTGCCGTCTACGCCGAGTTCGACCGACTGCGCGCGGAGGCGCCCGCGGCCTGGACCTCGACCCTCGGCGGCTACTGGGCGCTCACGCGCTACGACGACGTCGTCGCCGCCGCGTCGGACTCGCGGCGGTACATCTCGTCGGTCAAGGCCGTCGTGCCGAGCGACCCCCGGGGGCTTCGGCGCCCGCCGCTCAACTTCGACGCCCCGCGCCACACCCCCTATCGCCGTGCCCTCGACCGCACGCTGCAGCGCAAGCGCCTCGAGCGCCTCGAACCCGCGCTGCGCGCGCACGCGCGCCGCGAGCTCGGCACCCTGCTGGAGGCGGGAGAGGGGGATGTCGCGAGCGGCTTCGGGTCGATCTACCCGGCGTGGGTGACCGCGGAGTGGCTCAACCTCGAGCCCGGCACGGCGCCCGTGCTCGCCGCGACGGCGTCGGAGTGGGTCGACGGCTGGCGCCGCCAGGATGCCGAGACGGTCACGGCGAAGAGCGAGCTCATGTACGGCATCGCCCGACGCCTCGTGGCCGACCGCGGCGTCGAACCGCGCCCGGTCGAGGAGGACCCGGCGAGTTCGCTGCTCGCCGAGCGCGACGAGGCGGGCGAGGGCCTCGACCCCGAGCAGATCGTCGGGGCGCTGCGGCAGAGCCTCGTGGTCGGGATGGTGGCGCCGCCCATCCTGCTCGGTGCGATCCTGCTGCACCTCGGCGCCGACCGCGAGCTGCAGGCGCGGCTGCGCGCGGAGCCCGACCTCGTGCCCGAGGCGTTCGAGGAGTTCGTGCGCCTCTACAGCCCGTACCGCGGCTTCGCCCGCACGGTCGCGGAGCCCGTCGAGCTGCACGGCCGCACGATCTCACCCGGCGAGCCCGTGACGCTCGCCTACGCCGCGGCCAACCGCGACCCGGCGATGTTCGAGTCCCCCGGCGAGTTCCGGCTCGGACGACCGAACCTCGCGCAGCACCTGGGGTTCGGTCGCGGCCGCCATGCGTGCGTCGGGATGCCGCTCGCGCGCCTCAGCCTGCGCATCGCCCTCGAGGAGGTGCTCGCCGCGACGCGCGACTTCGAGGCGTCCGCCCCGCCCGGCACGGGCGCCCGCATGCCCGAGGTCGGACCGACCTCGGTGTGGATGCGGGTCGTCGCCGCGTGAGCGACGAGACCCCCGGCGATTCGGGGCTGAGTTGGGGGGTGCTCGGTCGCTTCGTCGACTACGTGCACAGCAGCGGCGGGTCGATCACGGCGAGCGGCGGGGCCGTCGTCGACGCCACCGGGATGCCGAGCTGGCCGCTCGCGCACGAGCGGCTCGACGCGCACGGCTCGGGGCTGCTGCGCTTCGCAGGTGAGGTGCGGTTCAGCGCGCACTTCGGGGCGCTCGACGTCGCGGTGGCGGACCCCGAGGTCGAGGCCGCCGACGGGTCGGCGGTGCTGCGCATCCGCAGCGCGCGTGCCGAGAGCGCCGACCTCGTGCTCGCGCGGTCGCGCTGGCGCGAGCTCGCGGCGCCCGAAGGCTTCCGCGTCTTCGTGGGGGAGGGCGTCGAGCTCGCCCCCGAGGCCGTGCCGCTCTTCGGCGGGGTCTATCCCGAGCGTCTCGCGCTCGACCCGTTCGTCGTCGCCGTCCGCTCGGTGCGCACGGAGTAGACCTGTGCGGATTGGGTGACGATCGTCATTGACGATGCAATTCGATCCCGTTATCGTCGACACGGCAGCGTTCCCGGCTGCCGCCGACGAAGGAGTCACCATGACCAGGAAGTTCGCTGCATCCCTGGCCGCCCTGGCCGCCGGAAGTCTGCTGCTCGCAGGCTGCACCGGTGCCGCCGAGGAGCCGACCACCCCCGGAGCCGGAGGCGACTCCGAGCTCGAAGAACTCATCGCCGCGGCGCAAGACGAAGGTGTTCTCACCTTCTATCAGACGCCGGCCGAACCGATCGCGCAGGCCGCCGCCGACGCGTTCGCCGACAAGTACGACATCGAGGTGAACTTCGTGCGCCTCACGGGCGGCGAGCTCGCCACGCGCTACACCGCCGAGGCCGACGCGGGAGCTCCCGTCGCCGACCTGGTCATCCCGAGCTACGACGCGTTCATCGACGAGGGCCTCGCCGACGGCACGTTCGTGCCGCTCACCGAGGCGGGCATCCCGGGCCTCGACGAGTTCCCCGAGGCGGGCCTCCTCGACGGCGGCGCGACCGCGATCGTCACCTACAACCCGAGCGCGCTGTCGTGGAACACCGAGGCCCTCGGCGACGCGCCGATCCCGGAGACCTTCGAAGACCTCGCCGACCCGGCCTACGCCGGCAAGCTGCTGCTCGCCGACCCGTCGTCCTCGCAGGCGTACCTGCAGTTCTGGACCTACATGATCGACCAGTACGGCGAGGACACCGTGCAGGCGATCGCCGACAACGCCGTGCGGCTCTACCCGTCGGTCGTTCCGATGACCGAGTCGCTCGCGGCCGGTGAGGGCTCGGTCACGGGGCCCAACGTCGGACTCGTCGTCGCGGGTGCGGCCGCCAACGGCGCGCCCGTCGAGTTCGCGGTGCCCGAGGTCACGACCGGGCCGGTCATCGTGATCGCGATCTCCGCCGACGCGCAGAGCCCGAACGCCGCCCGCCTGTTCGCGCACTTCGTGCTCTCCGACGAGGGCCAGGAGATCTACTCCGGCGACCCGGGTTCGTTCCCGGCGTCCGACCTGCCCGACGGCTTCACGATCGTCGACCGGGATGAGGCGCTCGCCAACCACGACCTGATCTTCGGCATCTTC